>CAXSEJ010000070.1:0-11029 GCA_964236395.1 uncultured Rhizobacter sp. | reverse complement strand
CCACTCAACGGCAAGCGCGTTCGCTGGCCCCGGCATATGGATGCACTGCGCATCGGTGCCGAGGCGCTCCTGGCCATGTGCCTGGCACGCAATACGGCCATGCGGCGCGTGTTCGCGCATGCGGGCATGCGTACCGAGCACCAGGACGACGAGGTACACGCGAGGTGCGACATCGGCTGCGTCCCGGCGTGAGCCGGCAAGGCGGTTCGTCGGCCCTCCGCGTCACGTCGGCGCACGCCCGACACCTTCGCCCGGCACGCGCCTGCGTCGGCCCGAGGCTGCGTGCGGCAGCCGGCCGCCCTCACATGCTCTCGGCGTACAGCTCGCGGCCGATCAGCATGCGGCGGATCTCGCTGGTGCCGGCGCCGATCTCGTACAGCTTGGCGTCGCGCCAGAGGCGGCCGACCGGGTATTCGTTGGTGTAGCCGACGCCGCCGAGCGCCTGGATCGCCTCGCCGGCCATCCAGGTCGCCTTCTCGGCCGCGTAGAGGATGGCGCCGGCGGCGTCTTTGCGCAGCGTGCGCGCATGGTCGCCGCGGTCGCAGGCCTGGCCCACCGCATACACGTAGGCGCGCGACGCCGACCACGTGGTGTACATGTCGGCGATCTTGCCCTGCATGAGCTGGAACTCGCCGATCGACCGGCCGAACTGCTTGCGCTCGTGCGTGAACGGCAGCACCACGTCCATGCAGGCGGCCATGATGCCGAGCGGGCCGCCCGAGAGCACGGCGCGCTCGTAGTCGAGGCCGCTCATCAGCACCTTGACGCCGCCGCCCTCGGCGCCCAGCACGTTCTCGGCCGGCACCTCGCAGCCGTCGAAGAACACGGGCCAGGTGTTGGAGCCGCGCATGCCCAGCTTGTCGAGCTTGGTGCCGAACGAGAGGCCCTTGAAGGTCTTCTCGACGATGAAGGCAGTCATGCCGCTCGCGCCGGCGTCGGGGTCGGTCTTGGCATAGACGATCATCGTCTCGGCATCGCCGCCGTTGGTGATCCACATCTTCGAGCCGTCGAGCACGTAGCGATCTCCCTTCAGCTCGGCGCGCAGCTTCATGCTCACCACGTCGCTGCCGGCATTCGGCTCGCTCATCGCCAGCGCACCGACGTGCTCGCCGGAGACGAGCTTGGGCAGGTACTTCAGCTTTTGCGCCTCGCTGCCGTTGCGGTGCAGCTGGTTCACGGCCAGGTTCGAGTGCGCGCCGTAGGAGAGGCCGACCGAGGCGGAGGCGCGCGAGACCTCCTCCATGGCGACGATGTGGGCGAGGTAGCCGAGGCCGCTGCCGCCGTATTCCTCCGCCACCGTCATGCCGTGCAGGCCGAGGCTGCCGAGCTTTCGCCAGAGGTCGGCGGGGAAGAGGTTGTCGCGGTCGATGGCGGCGGCGCGCGGCGCGATCTCGTCGGCGGCGAACTGCTGCACCGTGTCGCGCAGCATGTCGATCGTCTCGCCGAGCTGGAACGCGAGGCCGGGAACGTGGGGCATGTCGGGTCTCCTGCGCCGCTCTGCGGGGCGAATCGCAAGCTTACCGTCGCCCCGCCATCGACCACGCGGGCATGCGGCCTGCCGCCGGCGACGGCAACGCCGCATTGCCATGCCCGAAGCTCGCACGCTCCCTTCGCTCCGCACCGAGCCGCGGCCTGATCGCCGGGCCGATCTGAGGCGATGATCCCGCGCGGCGAGAGCGCCACCGTCACGGTGGCCGACGGCCGCACCGTCCGGCTGACGAACCTCGACAAGCCGTTCTGGCCCGCCCTCGGCCTGACCAAGCGCGACCTGCTCCAGTACTACGCCGACGTGGCGCCGGTGCTCCTGCCCCACCTGCGCGACCGGCCGATGGTGATGAAGCGCTACCCCGACGGTGCCGAGGGCGAGCCCTTCTTCATGAAGCGCGCGCCCTCGCCGCGACCGGAGTGGATCGCCACCTGCGCCGTGACGCACGGCTCCGGCAGCGTCATCGACTTTCCGATGGTGCAGGACCTCGCCTCGCTGCTGTGGCTCGTGAACCTCGGCTGCATCGACCTCAATCCCTGGTACGGCCGCTGCGACGACATCGACCGGCCCGACTACCTCCACTTCGACCTCGATCCGGTGCCCGAAGCGACGTACCGAGGCGTGGTCGAGACCGCCCGGTCGGTGCGCACCGCGCTGGAAGGCTTGGGCATGCGGCCGCTCGTGAAGACCACCGGCTCGCGCGGCCTGCATGTCCACGTGCCGATCGTCCGCGGCCCGACCCAGAAGGAAGTCTGGCGCTTCGCCAAGCGCTTTGCGTTCGACCTGGCGGCCGTGCAGCCCGATCTGGTGACCGCCGAGTACCGCATCGCCAAGCGACCGGCCGGCCGCGTCCTGGTCGACTACAACCAGAACGCCTGGGGCCGCACCCTCGCCTCGCTGTACTCGCCGCGGCCGCGACCGGGTGCGACGGTGTCGGCACCGATCACGTGGGACGAGCTCGAGGCCGGCGCGCAGACGGCCGACTTCGACCTGCGCAACATGCCGTCACGCATTGCCGAGGTCGGCGACCTGTGGGCGCCGCTGCTCGCCGACACGGGCCGGTTCGACCTCGGACCGCTGCTGCTCACGCTCGGCTGAGCCGCGCACGGTCGGCCGAATCAGTTCCCGCCCTGCGTCGGCCGCTTGCCCGGCTGCTTCTTGCTTCGCGTCGCCTTGCCGCGCTCGAGGCTGACCGCCTGGCCGCTCGCCTTCTGCTCGGGCGCGCGGGCTTTCGTGCCAGGCCCCGCGCCGCTGCCCTCGTTGCCGATGGCCGTGCCCGGACTCAAATCGCCGCCTGCCTTGCTCTTGGTCATCATGGTCGAACTCCTTGTGTTGGACGGCGGCGGCAGGGCAATCGAAGTGCCGGGCCGGCCCTGAGCCGTGCCGCCAAAGCAGGGCATCGCGCCAGCGCTGCGCCGTGGTGGCATCGGCCGGCCCAGGCATGCACCGGACTCATCGCTGCAGGCGGCGGTAGGCGCTGAAGTGGCGCACCGCCTGCTTGGCATCGCCCAGCGCCTCGTGCAGGCGGGCGACGTTGTAGTGCGCGTCGGCGAGGTCGGGGGCCAGGCGCAGGCTCGCGTGGTAGCTGGCCAGCGCTTCGGCCCGCCGGCCCTGGTCTTCGAGGGCGATGGCGCGGTTGAAGTGCAGCAGCGGCTCGTCGGGATGGCGGTCGACCGCCTCGTCGTACAGCGCCACCGCCTCGTCGCAGCGATGGGCCTCGCAGAGCAGCGCGCCGAGATTGAGCGACGCGTCGGCATGGCCGGGGTCGAGCGCCAGCGCCTGGCGGTAGGCGCGCTCGGCGGCGCGCGGGTCGGTCCCTTCGAACGCCTCGCCGCGGCCGAACCAGCTCGACGCCTCGACGACCCGGTCGGCCGTCGGCGGCGCGGCGGCCGCAACGCGCCGCTCCAGCACGGTCACGTTGCCGGCGGCCGGCGACAGCTCGAAGTCCATGACCAGCTGACCGGTCTCGGCCTGCCACTGCGAGTGGCCCTCGCGCACCGCCACCTCGTTGCCGACCGCCGTGATGCGCAGGCCGGTCAGCGGCAGCTCGGCCGGCAGACTCGAACGCAGCTTCCTCAGCGCGGCCACGATCTTGCGTGGCGCGATGCGGGCTGCCTGCAGGTCGACCGCCGTGCGCAGCAGGACCACGTCGCGAAAGGAGAAGCGGTACTCGTTGCGCTTGCCGCGGCGCGGCACCACGAAGCCGCTGCCGACGAGGCCGGAGATGACGCTGCGCGAGAGGCCCAGCATCTCCTGGATGCTGCGAACGGTGTAGGGCGCGTCTTCCGGCTCTCTCGTCGTCACGTCACTTCTTCGCGCGGGCGCGCACCGGAGCGGCGGTCTCGGCGGTCGCGGCGGCCGCCTTGTCCGCCCGACGCACGCCCTTGCGCTCCTTCGCCGGTTCGGCGGCGGCCGGTGCGGCGGCGGCGGGGGCAGGCACGGCGACGAGCTTGCCGGCCGGTGGCGAAGGCGCCTTCGCCGGGGCGCGGTTGCCGAGGCTGGCGCGCAACGCCTCGACGAGGTCGATCACCTGGCCGCTGCTGCCGCCCGCGGTCTCGTGCGGCTCGTTGGCGACGATCTGCTTGCCGGCGATCTTCTCGTCGATCGCGGCGAGGATGCGCTTCTTCTCCTCGTCCTCGAACATCGTCGGGTCGTAGGTGTCTTCGCTGATCTGGTCGATGAGCTGCATGGCCAGCTTCAGCTCCGCCGGCGCGACCTGCACCTTCTCGATGTCGAGCTCCTTCATGGAGCGCACTTCGTCGGCATAGAGCAGCTGCTGCAGCACCAGGCCGTCTTCGGCGGGGCGCACCTGCACCACGTACTGCTTGGCCTTCCAGGCCCACTTGGCGAGGGCGCAGCGGCCGCTGGCGCGCATGGCCTCGATGAGCAGGTTGTAGGGCTTGCCGCCGCGCTTGTCGGGCGCCAGGAAGTAGGCCTTGTCGTAGAAGATCGGGTCGATCGCCTTCTCCGGAATGAAGGCCACGATGTCGATCGTGTGGCTCGGGCTCTCCTGCAGCGCCTTCAGCTCCTCGGGCTGGAACAGCACGAAGCGGTCCTTCTCGAACTCGTAGCCCTTGATCATCTCGGCCCGCTCGACGACGTGCTGGTCCTTCTCGGACACGTACTGCTGCTTCAGCCGCGCGCCGTCCTTGTCGAGCAGCTTGAAGCCGACGGCGGCGGTGCTCTCGGTGGCCGAGTACAGCTTGACCGGGATCGACACCAGGCCGAACGAGAGGGAAAGCGATGCGATCGATCGGGCGGCCATGCGGGCTCCAGGGAGTCACGGGCTTCGCTGCGGCGACGCCGCGGCGGACGGGGAGCATAGGGGCAAGCGCGGTGCCTTGTCACCCGTTGGCCGGGCCGGCTGTAGCGACTGCGCATCATCGATCGGCGCTCGCCAGGGCGTGGGCGGCGACGTCGCCATCGCCGAGCGCCTGGCCGAGGGCATGCAGCCGATCGAAGGCGGCCTCGCCGAGCGCGGCACGCGAGACGGCCACGGCCTGTGCGTAGGCCTTCGCCTCGTTGCCGATGCGCGCGTCCTGATGACGGCCGTAGCAGGCATCGGAGTAGCCGGCCAGGCGTGCCGCCTGACGCGGCCGGCCGTCCCGGGCCGCGAACAGCGCCAGGACGTCGGCCCAGTACGCCTGCAGATCGAAACGGGGGCCCATCGGCCACCCGGCCTCCGCCATGGCGCGGGCCCGCTTCGCGTCGCCGAGCTCCAGCCAGACGGCGGTGAGGTTGAGCCGCGCATAGGCCATGCCGCGCTCGTCGCGCGAATCGCCCAGCTGGGCGAGAAGTTCTTCGCCGCAGGCCGCCGCTGCGTGGGCATGGCCGGCCACGAGCTCCGCATCGACCAGGTTCAGGAGCGCCTTCCAGGTGGCGCCGCCGGCCCGGTGGTTGAGGGCTGCCTGGCGGCGCGTCAGGGCAAGCGCCCGGGCCGGATCGGCCCGGCCGGCCAGGTACTCGGCGTCGGCACCGATCGCCAGCCGCTGCGGCGCCCAGGCAGGATCTTCGAGGCTGCGCATCTCGGCCAGCGCGACGGTGCTGCGCTCTGGGTCGCCGAGCCGGGCTTCGGCACAGCTCAGGTGACTCAGCGCCTCGTACAGGCCGGCCCGGTCGTCCAGGCGCCGGGCGAGCGCGACCGCCTGCGCAGCCGTTTCGCGCATGTCCATGGCGCGGCTGCCGAGGAGAAAGGTGCAGATGGCGGAGGCGGCACGCAGGCGCAGCGGCACCGGCAGCGCTTCGTCGGACAGATGGGTTCGCAGGGTCCGCGCGATCGCCGCCCGTTCGTCGTGCAGCGACCACGAAAGGGCATGGATCATGGTCGGGCCGATGGTCAGCGTGGTCAGCGTCTCGGCGTGGGCACGGGCCCAGTTCAGCGCCGCTCGAGCGCTGTCCAGATCGGGCTGCAGGATGGCGCGCCATCGATCGACGCGCATGGAGCCGTCCCAGCGCGCTGCCCAGACCCGGTCGAATGCCGCCGCCACCACCGCTGCGTGGCGCGCCTGGAGCAGCGCCTTCTCGCCCGCCGCTTCCAGACGTTCGGCGGCGAACAGGCGGGGCGACTCGAGCAGGCGGTAACGCGGGTCGACCGAAGGTTCGTCGTCAGCGACGAGCTCGACCAGGGAACGGTCGATCAACCCCGACAACGCATCGAGCACTTGCCATCGGTCGAGCCGGATGTCGCTCGGCCCGGCAGGCGCTTCGGCCTCGTCGTCGACGAGCAGCGCCTGCACCGTCGCCAGCGAGGCGCTCGCCGGCAGAACCGCGAGACGGCGGAAGACGGCCTTCTCTGCCTCGTCGAGCAGGGCGTGGCTCCACGCCAGCGCCGCATGCAAGGTGCGCTGCCGAGGCGCGACGCCGCCGTTCGCCGGTCGCACGAGCAGGCGCAGGCGTTCGTCGAGCGAGGCGGCGAGGGCCAGGACGCCGAGGGTGCGTACGCGGGCCGCCGCGAGCTCGATGGCCAGGGCCACGCCGTCGAGCGCCCTGCAGATGGCAACGACCGTGGCCACGTTCTCCGTGTCGAGTGCGAATCGGGAGTCGGCGGCGGTGGCTCGATCGACGAACAGGGCGACGGCGCCAGACGAGAGCGCATCGGCCGGCAGCACCGCACCGTCCGGCACGTCGAGCCCGCGCAAGCGGTGCACGCGCTCTTCCTGAAGATGGAGCGGCGCCTGGCTGGTGACGACGATTCGCACCTGCGGCGCTGCTCTTTGCATCGCCTCGACGACCCGAGCAGCGGCAGCGAGCAGGTGCTCGGCGTTGTCGAGCACGAGAAGAAGGCACAGCGGTGCCAGCGCCTCCTGCAGCAGCGCCAGCGGCTCGCCCGTTCCCAGCGACACGCCGAGCGCGTCGGCGATGGCGCCCGGCACCGACACGGCTTCGCTCAGCGGTGCCAGGGAGAGCCAGCACACGCCATGGCCATAGCTGCCGTCATGCGCCTGCTCGAAGGCGAGCGCTTCGGCCAACCGCGTCTTGCCGACGCCGCCGGGGCCGACGATCGTGACGAGGCGATGCCGGCCGACCAGCAGGCGCACCGCGTCGAGGTCGGCCGTTCGACCGATCAAGGCCGGCGGTCGCGCCGGCAGGTTCGTCTTCGGCGACGGCGGCGGCCGGGTGGCGCCCTCCTGCACAGGCTGCGCCGCGGCCGGTCGCTGCGGCACCGCGGCGCCGCTGTCCACCTGTACCCGGGCGCTGAAACGGTAGCCCCGCCCCGGGATGGTGGCGATGGCGTTCGGACCGAGCCATTTGCGCAGCGCGCTGATCTGCGTGGCGAGATTGTTTTCTTCCACGACCAGGCCGGCCCAGACGCGATCCAGCAATTCGCTCTTCTGGACCAGGCGGTTTCGATGCGTCAGCAAGTCGAGCAGCACGTCGAACGCGCGGCCGCCGATCGGCACCGCCCGGCCCTCGACCAGGAGCTGTCGTTCGACCACTCGCACCTCGGCGCGGTCGAATGCGAAGCGCTGCGGCAAAGGCTCGCCTGCAGTCGCCGCCGAGCCGGGTTGCGGCGCAGGTTTCAGCACGTTTGAGGACACTCGCCGACTTTTCCCAGACAGTGAACTGCCAGTGTCGCCGACGAACTGCTCGACACGGATTCAGAACGTTTGAGGACATGCGCCGACATTGCGCAGACAGTGCGTCTCCATGCAGACCCCAGCCGACATTTCCCGCCCTTGTTCGCCGCAATCGCTCGCGACCACGCTCGCCCTGATTTGTGCCGCCTGTGCCGCTGCGGCCGTGCTGGTCGTCTGCCAGAACGGCTGGCCGAGCTGGAATGCTCGAACGGTCTACATGACCTGTCTGAGCTGGAGCTGCTTCTTCTGGAACGGCGCCCGCATCCTGACCTACCTGCCGTCGATCCGCCTCCTTTTGAAGCCGGGTGCGAGCGCAGAGCATCACAGCCTCATGTCCTGGCTTTGCTGGACCCTTTCGAACGCCACCACCGCGCTCTACCTGCTGGAGATGGACGGCGGCTCGGTCGGCATGCTGGTGGTCCTGAACATCGGCAACACGGTCATGTGCGCGGCGACACTGCTGCTCATCTGGCGGCTGCGGCGAAGCGAACGCGGCCCTCGCTTCTGCTCAGTCGCCAACCGGCTAACGAGCGGGTAGTCGGCGCGGGCGCGGGGTCGGCGACTCGTGGCCGATCCGTTTCATCGCCGCAGCGATCGTCTGTCTCGAGCTCCAGTAGCCCGCCCACGGATCCAGCTGCTCGAAGCTCAGGTACTCGCGCGCCGTGGCGATGGTCCATTGCGCGCCGCCCTTGAGCTGCATCAGCTGCTCCCAGCTCACCGGCATGGAGACGCCGAGGCCCGGCCGCGACCGGGCCGAGAACGCGGCCGCGGTGGTCTGGCCGTGGCCGTTGCGAAGGTAGTCGACGAAGATCCGGCCGACCCGGTTGGCGCCGCCGCTCTTGGCCACGAAGCGCTGCGGAATGGTCTTGGCCAGGTGCTGCACGACCGCCTGCGAGAAGCCCTTGACCACGTCGTAGGCCAGCTTCGGCGCGAGCGGTACGACGACGTGCAGGCCCTTGCCGCCGCTGGTCTTGAGCCAGCTCTGCAGCTGCAGCTCGTCGAGCAGCGCACGCGTGAGCACCGCCGCTTCCTGGATGTGCGCCCAGCTCACGCCTTCGCCCGGGTCGAGGTCGAAGATCACCCGGTCGGGCCGGTCGATGAGGCGGGCGGTCGAGTTCCAGGTGTGGAACTCGATCGTGTTCATCTGCGCCGCCGAGAGCAGCGCGTCGGGCGTGTCGACGCCGAGCAGTGCCGAGTGGCCGGGCCAGAGCGCCGGGTCGAGCTCGCGCAGGCCGGGCATGCGCGTCTCCGGGTGCTTCTGGAAGAACAGCTCGCCGGTGATGCCCTCCGGGGCGCGCACCAGCGAGACCGGGCGGTCGGCGAGGTGCGGCAGCATGCGCTCGGCGATGCTCTCGTAGTAGCGCACCAGCGCGACCTTGGTGAGGCCGGTCGACGGGTCGATGACCCGCTCCGGGTTCGTGACCCTGACGCTCGATCGCCCCGGCGCCGCCGTCTTGGCCGCGACCGGCGCGGCGGCCGGGCTCGCGGCGACCTCGCGTCGAACCTCGCGCGCCGGCTTGTCCAGCCGCAGCGCTTCGTACACCGCATGGCGGATGTGGCCCTCGGGCGTCCACTCCCGAAACGCCACCTCGGCGACGAGCTCCGGCCGCACCCAGCGCTCGGCGCCCGCCGTGCGGCGTGACCAGCGGCCGGGCTTGATCGAGGCCACGTCGAGCGTCGGCTCGCCGGTCTGCAACGGCACCAGCCGCTCGTGCAGCTCGCGGCCGGTGCGCGCGTTCCAGCCGGTGCCGACGTTGCCGGCGTAGACCAGGCCACCGCCGCCGTCGGCACCCTTTCCATCCTCCCAGGTGCCGAGCAGCAGGCTGCCGACCTCGCGCGCCGCGTTGCTGCGGTCGGTGTAGCCGCAGATCACGAACTCCTGGCGCAGGGCGAGCTTGAGCTTGACCCAGGTCTCGGTGCGGTGGGAGACGTAGGGCGCCTCGGCGCGCTTGAGCATGATCCCCTCGAGCTGCAGGCTGCGCGCCGCCTCCAGCATCTGCGCCGGCGTGGCGGCGAAGGTCTGGCTCAGCCGCACGCGCTCGTCGCCGCCGGCCCGCGCGAGCAGGCCCTCGAGCACGGCGCGGCGCGAGCGCAGCGGCACCCGGCGCAGGTCGAGGCCGCCGTGGAACGGCAGGTCGAAGACGAAGTACTCGATCGCCTCGCCACGCTCGCCCGAGTCGATGGCGTTCTGCAGCGCGTTGAAGTCGGGCACGCCTCCCTGGCCGGCGTCTGCGCCCATGACGACGATCTCGCCGTCGAGCCAGGCCGAATCGAAGCCCAGCGTCTCGATCGCGGCGGCCAGCGACGGCATGCGCTTGGTCCAGTCGTGGCCGCCGCGCGTGATGAGCTGCGCCTTGCCCTTGTCGATGCGCGTCATGAGGCGATAGCCGTCGAACTTGGTCTCGACCAGCCACTCGCCGGGCGGCGCCTCGGTGACGAGCGTGGCGAGCTGCGGCGACAGCTTCGCCGGCAGCGGCGCGGCGACTGCGGCGGCGAGGTCGGGGGCCGACGCCGAGCCACGCGGCTCGCGCGCCTCGACCAGACCGAGCGGCTGCGCCACGACGCTGTCGGGCAGCGCCGCGACGACGTCGTACTCGGCCAGCGGCCGCGCCCATTCGTCGCGCTTCTTGAACAGCATCCACGCGTCCTGGCGGTCGCCCGGCCTGGCGATGCGCACCAGCTCCCACAGGCCGGCGAGCTTTTCGCCGTGCAGGCGGAAGACGAGCTTGCCGGCGGCCATTCCGGCGCCCGGGTCGCCCACCGGCTGCCACGTGCCGCGGTCCCACACGATCACCGTGCCGGCGCCGTACTGCTTCGGCGGGATCGTGCCTTCGAAGCCGGCGTAGTCGAGCGGATGGTCCTCGACGTGAATCGCCATCTGCTTCAGCTTCGGGTCGTACGACGGCCCCTTCGGCACCGCCCAGCTCAGCAGCACGCCGTCCCACTCCAGGCGGAAGTCGTAGTGCAGGCGGCTGGCCCAGTGCTTCTGGATCACGAAGCCGAGGGCGCCAGGTGCGCCAGCCGGCGCGGAAGCCGCCGGCAGCGCCGCCGGCGGCTCCGAGGTGACGCCGAAATTGCGCTTGGCGGTGTAGCGCGCGAGCGGTCGGGCGGTGGAATCGGCCATGCCGCGACGAGGATGCCACAGCGTCGGCGGGCGCTGCGCGGCGGCGGTGCGGGCGTGGTGCAATGCGCCGATGAGCACGCCGTCGCCCGCCACCCTGCCCAAGACCCTCGGCACCTTCCAGCTCTGGGGCATCGCCGTCGGCCTCGTCATCTCGGGCGAGTACTTCGGCTGGAGCTACGGCTGGGCCTCGGCGGGCACGCTCGGCTTCCTCGTCACCTCGGCGTTCATCGCGCTGATGTACGCCTGCTTCATCTTCAGCTTCACCGAGCTCACCACCGCCATCCCGCACGCCGGCGGGCCGTTCGAGTACAGCCGGCGCGCCTTCGGGCCGCTGGGCGGCTA
>CAXSEJ010000069.1:0-11038 GCA_964236395.1 uncultured Rhizobacter sp. | reverse complement strand
GTCAGGGCGGCCGCAGGCGCAATCGCCGCGGCGGTCGAGGCCGCGATCGCGGCGAGGGCGGCAACGCCGAGGGCGGCAACGCCGAGGGCGGCAACGCCGAGGGCGGCAACGCCGAGGGTGGCAACGCAGAAGGTGGCGGTGGCGAAGGCAGCCGCACCGAGGCCAGCGCGAACGACGCCATGGACGGCAGCAATGCGGCTGCAGGCCAGGTCACCGTGGCGCTGAGTGGAGGCGAGGGGACGGAGGCAAGCCAGACGCTGCTCACCGACCACGCGTCGATCGGCGCAGCGGGCGATGCGCCGCCCGCCGACACCGAAGCCAGCTCGGGCAGAAGCCGGCGAAGCCGAGGCGGGCGCGGACGTGACCGCGACCGCGACCGCGACCGCGACGCCCGCCCGCGCGACGAAGGTGTCGTCGCATCGCACGACGCCGCCGCGCTCGTCGACGACACACCGGCTGCCGCCGTGACCGTGCTCGAAGCCGGCAGCGAAGGCTCACCGGCCGGACGTGCCGATGAGGGGACGCCGGTCGAGCCTGTCGGCGACGTCGAGCCTGCTCAGCACACGCCGATGCCGACAGCGCCGGCGCCGGCTCCCCAGCCCGCGCCCCTGCAGGCGTCTGCCCCCGAGGAGTACGCGCTGCCGATGGGGTCGCTCGTCGCCGTGGCCGAATCGGCAGGCCTGCAGTGGGTCAACTCCGATGCCGACAAGATCCGTTCGGCGCAGGACGCGATGGCCGCCGTGGCCGCGGAGATTCGTGTGCCGCGCGAGATCAGAAGGCCGGACCCGGTGGACGAGGGCCCGCTGGTGCTGGTCGAGACGAAGAAGGACCTGTCGCAGTTCAAGCTGCCGTTCGAGCAGCAGGCGGCGGCGGACGCTGCGAAGACGCAGCCCTAGCGCCAGCCCGCCTGCCCTGCGCTCAGGGCAGGCGTTCCAGCGAGCGCTGGTACGCCGGCTGGTGCATGAGCTCGTCCCAGCTGAGTGGCACCGTCTGCGGCAGCAGGTCGAGCCGACGGGCTTCGCTGTCGGGTTCGGCCTGCCAGCGGCCGCGGTCGCGCGCGTCGAGCAGGCCATCGAGCAACCCGTCGACGGCCGCACCGTCGCCCTCCGACTGATTGCACAGCAGCACCATGTCGCAGCCGGCTTCGAGCGCGAGCACCGCGGCCTCGGCGTAGCCGAGGTCGGCGCCGCCGACGCGGCGCGCGCCGGCCATGCTGAGGTCGTCGCTGAAGATCGCGCCGTCGAAGCCGAGCCGGCCGCGCAGGATGTCCTTGAGCCAGCGGGCGGAAAATCCCGCTGGCCGGGCGTCGACCTTCGGGTACACGACGTGGGCCGGCATCACGCTGGCGAGCGTGCATGCCAGCCACTCGTAGGGCCGGGCATCGTCGGCAAGGATCTCGGCCAGCTCGCGCTCGTCGACCGGAATGTCGACGTGGCTGTCGGCGGCGACGTAGCCGTGACCGGGGAAGTGCTTGCCGCAGCTGCTCATGCCGGCCTGCAGCAGGCCGTGGGCGAGGCTTTGCGCGAGCACCGAGACGACGCGCGCATCGCGGTGGAACGCGCGGTCGCCGATCACCGAGCTGCCGCCGTGGTCGAGGTCGAGCACCGGCGTGAAGCTGAAGTCGACGCCGCAGGCGCGCAACTCCGCGCCGAGCACATGGCCGGCGGCCCGGGCCGCGGCCATCGCGCGCAGTGCGCCCGTGCCAGGTTGATCGTCGCCGTCGTTCATCCACATCTCGCCGAGCCGGCGCATGGGAGCAAGGTGCGTGAAGCCGTCGGTGCGGAAGCGCTGGACGCGCCCGCCTTCGTGGTCGACGCAGATCAGCGCGTCGGGCCGCACCGACTTGATTGCGGCGGCCAGCTCGACGAGCCGGGCGCGGCTCTCCCAGTTGCGCGCGAACAGGATGACGCCGCCGGTCAGCGGATGGGCCAGCCGGCGCTTGTCGACGCGGCTCAGCGCCGTGCCGGCGATGTCGAGGACGACGGGTGCGTGTTCAGGAACGTTCATCCGGGTCTCCCTTTGCCTCGACGACGACGAAGCTGGCGGCGTAGTCGGCCTCGTCGGTCACGCTGACGTGGGCGCGCAATCGACGGGCCGAGAACCACGCGGCCAGTTCGCCGTGGAGCCGGATCTCCGGCGCGCCGCTCGGCCGGTTGGCGATTTCGCAGTGGCGCCAGGTCATGGGCAGGCGCATGCCGAGGCCGATCGCCTTGGCAAAGGCCTCCTTGGCGGAAAAGCGCGTGGCGAGGTAGCGCACGCCGCGCTCCTCGAACTGCGCCCGGCGGCGATGGAAGACGTGGATCTCGTGCGCCCCGAGCACGCGCTCGGCGAAGCGCTCGCCCCGGCGGCCGAGCACCGCGGCGATTCGCCGGACATCGCACAGGTCGGTGCCGACGCCGTAGATCATTCCGCTGCCGGCGCCTGCAGCGCGCGCAGGTAGGCACGCACGGCCTCGGCCACGCCGAGCTCGAGCGCGTCGGCGATGAGGGCATGGCCGATCGACACCTCCAGCAGGCCAGGCACCGCCGCGACGAAGTCGCCGAGATTGGCGAGATTGAGGTCGTGGCCGGCGTTGATGCCCAGACCGGCCTCGTTCGCGGCCCGGGCCGCGGCCGCAAAGCGCGCAAGCGACCGTGCCTGCTCGCCGCTGCCCCAGGCACGCGCATAAGGCTCGGTGTAGAGCTCGATGCGGTCGGCGCCGAGCGCCTTCGCCGCTGCCATCGCGCCGGGCTCCGCGTCCATGAACAGACTGATGCGCACCCCCAGTGCGTGCGCCTCGTCCATCAGGGGCGCCAGCCGGTCGCCGTCCTGGCCCAGATTCCAGCCGTGGTCCGACGTCGACTGCTCGGCGCCGTCGGGCACGAAGGTGCACTGCTGCGGGCGCGTCTCGCGCACGATCTCCATGAGGTTGTGGAACGGGTTGCCTTCGATGTTGAACTCGGCCTGCGGCCAGCCTCGCAACAGGGCGGCCAGATCGGCCACGTCGTGCCGGCGGATGTGGCGCCCGTCCGGCCGCGGATGCACGGTGATGCCGTGCGCGCCGGCCTCGAGCGCGAGTGCGGCCAGGCGCACCACGCTCGGTATGGCCAGATCGCGCTGGTTGCGAAGCAGGGCGATCTTGTTGACGTTGACGGAGAGTGCGGCGCCGGCGCGTCGCGCGTCGAGGCCGGTCGTGACGAGTGGGTTCATTCAGAGGGCCTGCGCTTCGAGCATGACCTGGCGCGTGCGCAGCTGCGAGCTGCCGAGATGATAGTGAAGCTGCGCGCGCAGCAGCGGCCGAAGCTCGGTGAGCGCGAGGCGGGTGGCCTGCTGCAGCCGCGGCAAGTCGCGGGAGGTCAGCGCCGACTGCAGCGCGGCCAGCGTGGCGCCGCTGGCGCTCGCGGCGTTGTCGTCCCGGCTGGCGACGACGCCGGCATCGGCGAGCACGAGGTAGCGCGCCTCGGGTTGCAGCGGCCGGCGCGTGGCGGTCTCGACGGCCAGGTCGGGCAGCAGGCCGATCTCGCGCAGCAGCACGACCTCGAAGGCGCGCAGCGCCGCCTGCGCCTGCAGTGCCGGCTCGCCGCCGGTGCCGTCGGGGCGACCGAGCTCCGCGATGGTCGCGACGTAGACGTCGAACAACGCGGGATGCGGGTCGTGCCGGGCCATGAGCTTCATCAGCAGCTCGTTCAGGTAGAAACCGCTGAACAACGCGGCGCCGGCCAACATCGCATGGTCGCCAGCCCATTCGGCGGCGCGCAGGGTGTCTACCTCGCGGGCCTCGTCGCTGTCGGCCTGGCGGCCGAGCGAGATCTGGATGCGCTGGAACGGCAGCAGCACGCTGCGAAGTTGCGAGAACGGCCGGCGCGCGCCTTTCGCGGCGACCGCGATGCGGCCGCGCTCGCGCGTGAACACGTCGAGGATCAGGCTCGATTCGCTCCAGTCGTAGCGATGCAGCACGTAGGCCAGCAGCGGCGCCTGCCGCGCCTGGCGCGTCAAGGCCATGGCGTCATCGACCCCGCTTATTCGTAGCCGTAGGAGCGAAGGTGCGCTTCGTCGTCGGCCCAGCCGCCGCGCACTTTGACCCACACCTCGAGGAAGACCTTCGCGCCGAGCAGCCGCTCGAGCTCCTGGCGCGATTCCGAGCCGATGCGCTTGAGCCGTTCGCCGCCGCTGCCGATGATCATGCCCTTGTGGGCATCGCGCTCGACGACGATGGAGGCGGCGATCCGGCGCAATGCGCCCTCCTCCTCGTAGCGGTCGATCAGCACCGTGGAGGTGTAGGGCAGCTCGTCGCCGGTCAACCGGAACAGTTTTTCGCGCACGATCTCGGCGGCGAGGAAGCGGTCGCTTCGGTCGGTGAGCGCGTCTTCCTCGTGCAGCCACGGCCCCTCGGGCAGGTACGGCTCGACGATGCCCAGCAGGCGATCGGTGTCGGCCGACTTCCTGGCACTCATCGGCACGAACTGGGCGAACGGATGGCGGGCCTGCATCGCCTGCAGCCACGGCGCCAGCTCGGCCCGGCGCGTCACTTCATCGAGCTTGTTGGCGATGAGGAGCACCGGTTTGCCGGCGGGCAGCAGGCCGAGCACGGCCGCGTCGTCGTTGCCGAACTTGCCGGCTTCGACCACGAGCAGGAGCACATCGACGTCGGCCACCGTACTGGTCACCGCGCGGTTGAGCGAGCGGTTGAGCGCGGCGACGTGTCGGGTCTGGAAGCCCGGCGTGTCGACGAAGACGAACTGCGCCTCGCCGCGCGTGCGGATGCCCGTGATGCGATGGCGCGTCGTCTGCGCCTTGCTCGAGGTGATGCTGATCTTCTGGCCGACAAGCGCGTTCAGCAGCGTCGACTTGCCGACGTTGGGCCGGCCGACGATGGCGATGAGCCCGCACTTGTTCATGCTCCGACGACGGGCGCGGCCGGCCGTGGGACGGCCCGGCACCCGGCCGGCCCCTTCGAGCCGCAACGGTGGCGCTCGGTCAGCATCAGGATTGCAGCGGGCTTCCCGGGCGGTCGCTGGCGCGCAGCGCGTCGAGCATGCGCCGCGCTGCTTCCTGCTCGGCCACCCGACGCGACTTGCCCTCGCCGGCTTGCTGCAGGCTCAGCGCCGGCACCGCGCACTCGACCTCGAAGGTCTGGGCATGAGCCTGGCCGCGGGTGGCCATGATGCGGTACACCGGCACGTTGAAGCGGCGGGCCTGCAGCCACTCCTGCAGCTCCGTCTTGGCGTCCTTGCTCCAGCTCGAGACGTCGGTGGTGTCGATGATCTCGCCGAACAGGCTCACCACGAGCGCCCGGGCAGCGGTCAGGCCGCCGTCGAGAAAGGTGGCACCGATGAGCGCCTCGAGCGCGTCGGCCAGGATCGAGGCGCGCAGGGCGCCGCCGCCACGCGCCTCGCCGTCGCCCAGGCGCAGCAGCTCCGGCAGGCCGAGCTGCAGGGCGGCGCGATGCAGGCTGTCTTCGCGGACGAGGTGCGCCCGCACGCGGCTCAGGTCGCCCTCGTCGGAGTCGCCGAGCCGGTTGAAAAGCAGGCTCGAGACCACGAGGCTGAGGACGGCGTCGCCGAGAAACTCGAGCCGTTCGTTGTGGTCGCTGCCGCTGCTGCGGTGGCTGAGCGCGCGTTGCAGGAGCGCCGTGTCCGCAAAGCGGTGGCCGATGCGCTTCTGCAGGGCGACGAGACGGGATTCCATGGCGATGAAGTGGCTCGCGAAGTCTATTCGGAGAGCCGCTGTCGATCTAGTTCGAGCGGCCCTCGAACTTGAT
Source organism: uncultured Rhizobacter sp. (assembly GCA_964236395.1). GTDB lineage: Bacteria > Pseudomonadota > Gammaproteobacteria > Burkholderiales > Burkholderiaceae_C > Schlegelella_A. Next base: position 5,298 of record CAXSEJ010000069.1, on the reverse strand, counting down.
CAGAAGGAAAACGGGCTTCACGAGTTCCACTTCCTTGTCGTAAGCGAAGCTGACGACGATCTTGTCGTTCTCTTTCGTGATCGTGAGATCCTTGCTGGAGATGGTTGTGATGGCGTACTCCACGTCCTTCTGCCGCTCGAACGCCGTGCGGATCTCAGGGACTGTCGTGCCGCCTTCGCTCGTCACCTTGTTGATCGCCCGCTTGATCGTGAAGTACTCGTTTAGCGCGGGCAGGACACGCATTCCGACCAGCGCCACGAAGCCCACCACGATGGCCCAGAAGAGCAACCCGAACAGGGTCACGCCGCGCTGCTTGAGCGCCCTGCCGACCTCTCGGTTCATAAGAGACCCTCCGCTGCCTACCGGAACGACCCGATGCGCTTCAGGTCGCCGAAATTCATCCAGATGAAGAACGCCTTGCCGACGATGTTTTCGTCGGGAACGAAGCCCCAGTAACGCGAATCGAGCGAGTTGTCGCGGTTGTCGCCCATCATGAAGTAGTTGCCCGCGGGCACCTTGCACGTCACGCTGTCGGCACTGTAGCGGCAGTTTTCGCGGAAAGGAAATTGATTGCCCTCGTGGCTTTTCCAAAAGGGCGAGGATTGAGGATTAATGAGGATCCGGTGTTGCATCGCTCCCAGCTTCTCGTCGAAGGCGGGCAGGTAAGCACGCGAATCTTCGTCGTAGAAGCCGGGCGGCGGCACCGCGTCGAGCTGAGCCGCCTGGCCGTTGACGAACAACTGCTGGTTGCGAAAGACGATCTCGTCGCCGGGCAGGCCGACAACGCGCTTGATGAAGTCGGTGCTCGGGTCACGCGGGAACCGGAACACCATCACGTCGCCGCGTTCCGGGTCGTGGTTGGCGATGACCTTCTTGTTGACGACCGGCAAGCGCACGCCGTAGTGAAATTTGTTGACCAGGATGAGGTCGCCGATGAGGAGCGTCGGCATCATCGAGCCAGAGGGAATCTTGAACGGCTCGAACAGGAAGGAGCGCAACAGGAAGACGACCAAGATGACCGGGAAAAGACCCGCCGTCCAGTCGAGCCACCAGGGCTGCAGCAAGAGCGCCTGTTTCGTTTCGGCGCTGTGATCGTCGACCCTCGCGATGCCCTGGGCAGCCAGCCGCTCGCGCCGCGCCACGTCGTTCTGCTCGAACTCTGCCACCGCCCGGACACGCCGAGGAGCGAAGTAGAAGCGCTCGGCCAGCCAGTAGCCGAAGGTGACGATCGTGAGAATGAACAGGAGCAACGAGAAGTTGCCCGCCCACTTGTTGAAGTACCAGCCGAGGCCGAAAACGCCGAGGCAGGCGTAGAGCAAACCGGTCAGCAAACCCATCAATCGTCCACCTGGAGAATGGCCAGGAAGGCCTCCTGCGGCACCTCGACGGAGCCGATCTGCTTCATGCGCTTCTTGCCCGCTTTTTGTTTTTCGAGCAGCTTCTTCTTGCGGGTGATGTCGCCGCCGTAGCACTTGGCGATCACGTTCTTGCGCAGTGCCTTGATTGTCTCACGCGCGATGATGTTGGCCCCGATGGCCGCCTGTATGGCGACGTCGTACATCTGCCGGGAAATGAGCTCGCGCATCTTCGCCACGACGGCGCGGCTGCGGTACTGGCTGTTGAGCCGGTGGACGATGATCGACAGCGCGTCGACCTTCTCGCCGTTGAGCAGGATGTCGACCTTGACCACGTCGGCGGCCCGGTACTCGAGGAACTCGTAGTCCATCGAGGCGTAGCCGCGGGACACGCTCTTCAGCTTGTCGAAGAAGTCGAGCACGATCTCGGCCAGCGGCATCTCGTAGGTGAGCATCACCTGGCGGCCGTGGTAGGCCATGTTCTTCTGTTCGCCGCGCTTCAGGTTGGCCAGCGTCATGACCGGGCCGACGTGTTCCTGCGGCATGTAGAGCTGCACCGTGACGATCGGCTCCCTGATCTCGGCGATGCGGCCGAGATCGGGCATCTTCGACGGGTTGTCGACCTGCAGCACGGTGCCGTCGTTCAGCGCGACCTGGTAGACGACCGACGGCGCCGTGGTGATCAGGTTCTGGTCGAACTCTCGCTCCAGCCGCTCCTGGACGATCTCCATGTGAAGCAGGCCGAGGAATCCACAGCGAAAACCGAAGCCGAGCGCCTGGCTCACCTCGGGCTCGTAGCGCAGCGACGAGTCGTTGAGCTTGAGCTTTTCGAGCGCGTCGCGCAGCTGGTCGTACTCGCTGGCCTCCGTCGGATAGAGACCGGCGAAGACCTGCGGCTGGATTTCCTTGAAACCGGGCAGCGCCTCGGCCGCGACGCCGGCGTTGTTCGGCAGCTTCTTTTCGAGCGTGATCGTGTCGCCGACCTTGGCCGCCTGCAACTCCTTGATGCCGGCGATGACGAAGCCGACCTCCCCCGCCGTCAGCTTGTCGCGAGCGACCGAGTGCGGCGTGAAGACGCCGAGCTGCTCGGCGCCGTAGACCGCGTCGCTGGCCATCAGGCGGATGCGCTCGCCACGCAGCAGCTGGCCGTCGACAACGCGCACGAGCATCACGACGCCGACGTAGTTGTCGAACCACGAATCGACGATCATGGCGCGGAGCGGCCCGTCGGGGCGGCCGCGCGGCGCCGGCATGCGGGCGACGACCGCCTCGAGGATCTCGTCGATGCCCTCGCCGGTCTTGGCGCTGCAAGGGATCGCGTCCTCTGCGTCGATCCCGATCACGTCCTCGATCTCCTCGCGCGCGCGGTCAGGGTCGGCCTGCGGCAGGTCCATCTTGTTGAGCACCGGTACGACCTCGACACCGAGGTCGAGCGCCGTATAGCAGTTCGCCACCGTCTGGGCTTCGACGCCCTGGCTCGCGTCGACCACGAGCAACGCCCCTTCGCACGCCGACAGCGAGCGGCTCACCTCGTAGGAGAAGTCGACGTGGCCCGGCGTGTCGATGAGATTGAGCTGATAGACCGTGCCGTCACGCGCCTGGTAGCGAAGGGCCGCGGTCTGCGCCTTGATGGTGATGCCGCGTTCGCGCTCGATCTCCATCGAGTCGAGCACCTGTGCTTCCATCTCGCGATCGGAGAGACCGCCGCAGCGCTGTATGAGCCGATCGGCGAGCGTCGACTTGCCGTGATCGATGTGCGCGATGATGGAGAAATTGCGAATGTGGTCCATGCTCTTTTCAGCGCGGACTCAGATCGCACAAGCGATGTGAAGCACGATGCGCCGTGCTGCGGTTGCGGCTAAAAAAAAGGCACGTCGAATTACTGACGCGCCTTCCAACAAAACGTATGGCAACTGCTTGTTGGGACTTTCATTGTAGCCAAAAGCACCCCGCGCAAAGCCGCGCCAGTGCTTGATTTGTTCACGTTGCGGACTTCCCACAGCTGAAGTTATACACAGCCTGTCCACATTCGCCTGTGGATGGATTGGGGGCAAGTTGGCTCGACCGCTTTGCGTCCAGCTGGCTAGGAGAGCGAACTAATAAGAGCGGCGCCCTGCGACCCTCTGTCTCCCTCGCATGGCGTGCGAGCGCCCACAAACTTTCGGCCCGGGTTGTTACCTAGCGCGCCGGCCGAAGGATGAGGAAGTTGGCCGCTTCGCCCCGGCGCACCAGCAACGTCACCGGCTTCGACTTGTCGACCTTGACCATCACCGCCTCGAACTGCTTGGCGCTCGTGACCTCGACGTTGTCGACGGTGACGATCACGTCGCCCTCGCGGACACCGGCCCGGGCAGCCGTGCCTTCGGCCGTATCGACCCGAACGCCGTTCTTGACCTTCAGCTCGCGCTTCTGCGCGTCGTTCAGATCCGAGACGGCCAGCCCGACGCTGCTCACCGGGGCCGGCGGCCTGGTGGCGTCCTTCTCGGGCGTGCGACGGGCAGCGGTGCGCTCGGGCTCGAGCTCGGCAACCGTCACGCTCAGGTCGCGGTAGCCGCCACGCCGGAACACTTGCAACGTCGCCTTGTGGCCCGGTTTGATGCCGCCCACCACACGCGGCAGCTCACCGGAGCTTTCGACCGCCCGGCCGTCGACCTTGGTGATGATGTCGCCCGCTTCCACGCCCGCCTTTTCCGCCGGGCCAGCCGCTTCGACCGTGCGCACCAGGGCGCCGGTCGGCTTGCCGAGGCCGATCGACTCGGCCACCTCGCGCGTGACCCGATCGATCACCACGCCGATTCGACCCCGGATGACACGGCCGCCGGCGCGCAACTGCTCGGAGACGCGAGTCGCCTCGTCGATGGGGATCGCGAAGGAGATGCCCTGGTAGCCGCCCGAGCGGCTGTAGATCTGCGAGTTGATGCCGACCACCTCGCCGCGCATGTTGATCAGCGGGCCGCCAGAGTTGCCGGGGTTGATGGCCACGTCGGTCTGGATCAGCGGCAGCAGCTCGCCGGTGTCGCGCGACTTGGCGCTGACGATGCCGGCGGTGACCGTGCTCTCCAGCCCGAACGGCGAGCCGATGGCGATGACCCATTCGCCCACCTTCAGCCGGGACACGTCGCCGATGCGCACTGTCGGCAGGCCGCTGGCGTCGATCTTGACCAGCGCCACGTCGGAGCGCTTGTCGGCGCCGATGGTGCGCGCCTTGAACTCGCGCTTGTCGGCGAGGGTGACGATCACCTCGTCGGCGCCCTCGACGACGTGGGCGTTGGTCATCACGTAGCCGTCGGCGTTGAGGATGAAGCCGGAGCCGACGCCGCGCGGCGTCGGCTCGCCATCGGGCTGTTGCGGAGTCGGCGCACGTGGGTTCGGCCGGTTCGGCATCGGAATGCCGAAGCGACGAAAGAACTCCAGCATGTCCTCGTCGGCTTCGCCGCCACCCGGCCCGGTGCGCGCCGCCCGGCCGCGTTCGGTGGTGCGGATGTTGACCACCGCCGGGCCGACCTTGTCGACCAGATCGGTGAAGTCGGGCAGGCCCTGGGCTCGCACCGGCGCCGGCGCGGCCGAGGCAAAGAGGCTGAAGAAGAGCACCAGCGCAGCCGAAGCCCAGCGCCCGGCCAGCGAACGAAGGGCGGAGCTCGGCATCGGGGTGGAGGCAGTCACGAAGGCGGTCATGGCAAATGGTTCCGTGCGGTCAGAGAAAACAAACAATGAAAACGAGAACTCGGGTGTCAGGGCTTCCTGCGCTCGAGCGCAGCAGCGAACGACTTGAGGGTCGCGGGCGGCGTGTCGCCGACGACCGTGATCCACCACTCGCCCTGCCGCTCGCTCAGCGTCGAGGTCGCGCCGACGGCGACGAGCAGGGGACGGGTGTGCCGGGCAGCGCGGAACGGCTCGATGAACACCGACACATACGTCAGGCCGTCGGAATAGATGCTCTGGA
>CAXSEJ010000068.1:10435-11134 GCA_964236395.1 uncultured Rhizobacter sp. | reverse complement strand
CGGCAAGGCCGAGGCGCGACGCGGCCGAAAGATGGGCCACCTCACCGTGACGGCGACCACCGGCGAGGAGGCCGACGCCGTCGCCGCTCGTGCCGCCGCGGTGCTCGGCCTCGCCTGGGACTGAGGCGTGCGGCTCGATGGTCGCGATGCCGACGACGTCGCCCGCGCCGCCGGCCTGATCGCCGCCGGCGAGCTCGTCGCCTTTCCGACCGAGACGGTCTACGGCCTCGGTGCCCGGGCCGACGACGACGGCGCGGTGGCGAAGATCTTCGCCCTGAAGGGCCGGCCGGTCGGCCACCCGCTCATCGTGCACATCGCCGAGGCCGCCGACGCGGCCGTGTTCGCGCCGAGGCTGGGCGACGTCGCCGAGCGGCTGATCGAGGCGTTCTGGCCCGGCCCGCTCACGGTCATCGTCGAACGCAGGCCCCGCATCGGCACGGCAGCCGCCGCCGGCCAGCCGACCATCGGCCTGCGCTGCCCGGCGCACGCCGTCGGCCATGCCCTTTTGGTCGCGGCGCGCGGCGAAGGCGTGCCCGGCATCGCGGCGCCCAGCGCCAACCGCTTCGGCCGGATCAGCCCGACGACGGCGGCGCACGTGGCCGACGATCTCGGCGGCAGGCTCCCCGTGCTCGATGGCGGCGGGGCCAGGGTGGGCATCGAGTCGACCATCGTCGACTGCTCGGGCGCGGCGCCGGTGCT
>CAXSEJ010000068.1:0-10425 GCA_964236395.1 uncultured Rhizobacter sp. | reverse complement strand
GGGCATGCTCACGGCGGCGCAGCTCGAGGCGGCGGCGCGCGTGCCGCTCGCCGCCGCAGGCGCCGGCTCGCCCCGCGCGCCCGGGACGCTGGCCTCGCACTACGCCCCGGCGGCGCGCCTGCGCCTCATGCCGACGGCCATGCTGCAGGCGGCGCTCGGCGTGCTCGGCTCGGAGCCGCTGAAGCTGGCGGTATATTCCCGCTCGGTGCCTTCGGGCGTCGCCACCGGCCTCGTGCACCGGCGCATGCCGGCCCGGCCGGAGCAGGCGGCGCACGAATTGTTTTCGGTGCTGCGCGAACTCGATGCCGACGGCGTGCATCTCATCTGGGTCGAGGAGCCACCGCCGGGCCCGGAATGGGACGGCGTGCGAGACCGCTTGAGTCGCGCCGCTGCGGCCTGATCGCGCCGTCGCCGTCGCGGTCGGTTCCGCACAAGGCGTCGGTTCACCTCTTTCCCCGTTTTTTCCGGAGCTGATGCAATGACGTCGATGTTGTGGAGTGCGCGCCGAGGCGCGTTGGCGGCCATGGCCTTGTCGGCGGCCGTGCTCGCCGCCGGCTGCGGCGGCGGCACCGAAGTCTCGAAGTTCGACGCCGATCGGGTGCTTGCCTTCGGCGACGAGTCGAGCCTCATCGTCGACAGCAACGGCGATGGCAATGGCTTCAAGTACGGCATCAACGGCGTCGTGTCGGCAACCGACCCGACCCGCTCGTGCGGGCTGAACGTGCTGTGGATCCAGCGCGTGGCGGCGCTCTACGATCTCGTCTTTCCGCAGTGCAACCCGGGCCCCACGCCGGTCGCCGCGCCGACGAGCCGGATTCGCGCGACCTTCGGTGCCACGTCGTCCGCGCTGTCCGGCCAGATCGACGCCCAGCAGACCGATTCGCCCATCCGCTCCGGCGACCTGGCCACGGTCATGGTGGGCGTCAACGACGTGTTCGCGCTGTACGCGCAGTACCCCATGCAGAGCGAGGACGCGCTCATCGCCAGCGCCGAGGCGGCCGGCGCCGTCGTGGGCCAGCAGGTCAACCGCCTCGCCGACGCCGGCGCGCGGGTGCTCATCTCGACGATCATCGACGCCGGCGTCACGCCGTTCGGCGTCGCCGAGAAGCTCGGCCATACCGACATCGACCGTGCCGAGCTGCTGACGAGTCTTTCCCAGCACTTCAACGCGTCGCTGCGCCGCACCATCGTCAACGATGGCCGCAAGATCGGCCTCGTGCTGCTCGACGAGCTGGTCTCGGCGGTGGCGAAATTCAGCGGGCTCAACGGCTTCACGAACAGCACCGTGGGCGCCTGCGACCTGACCAGGTCGACGCTCGTGCCACCGTCGGTGCTCGACTGCACCGACCTCACGCTCATCACCGGCGCCGGCTCGAACGCCTACCTGTGGGCCGACGACCGGCACCTGAGCGCAGGTGGCCAGGCCTCGTTCGGCAGCCTGGCCGAATCCCGCGTCAAGAACAACTCGTTCTAGAGGCGATTCGGTCTACGGTGCCGCGGGCACGGCAGCGTCGTTCGCCGCCCACTCGCCGAGCGCCTCGAGCGCCGGCCGAGCGGCGTTGGCGTTCGGGTGGTTGACGATGCCGACAACCACGTAGCGCCGGCCCGAATCGGCCAGCACGTAGCCGGCGACGCCCACCACGTCGCGCAGCGAGCCGGTCTTGAGGTGCGCGCGGCCCGGCACGCCTTTCGAGCGGCGCAGGGTGCCGTCGATGCCGGCGACCGGAAGCGAGCTCATCAGCTCGGGCATCACCGCGCTCGACCATGCCGCCTGCAGCAGCCGGCCAAGCAGCGCCGCGCTCAGGCGCGAGTCGCGCGAGAGGCCGGAGCCGTTGACGATGACCGCCGCGTCGGCCGCCGCGCCGACGCGGCCATGCAGCCACTGGCGCAGCACCGCGCGTGCCGCTTCGGGGGTGCCGGCACCGCGCTGGGTGGCACCGAGCGTCAGGAACAGCTGCTGCGCCATCACGTTGTTGCTGAGCTTGTTGATGTCGCGCACGACCTCGGCCAGCGCCGGCGAGCGCAGCTCGAAGCTCGGCGCGCTCGTGGGTGCCGTGCCGTCGCGCACCACCCCGGAGAGGCGGCCGCCTTCCTCTTGCCAGAGACCGGCCAGCACGCGCTCGTTGTAGCTCTTCGGGTCGGCGTAGGCGATCGGCCAGACCTTCTCGCCGCACGCGGCCGCGAAGCCGCCGGCGAAGCGCAGCCGGGCCGGGTCGGTGAAGTCGCTCTTCAGTGCGCCGCGCCAGTCGTCGCAGGCGCCCGGGAGCAGCGCCACCGTGGCGTCGCTGCGCACGCCGGCCAGCGGCGGATCGACGGCAATCGTGGCGACGCCGCGCGCCGGGTCGGGGACGATCGTCAGCAGCACGGCGCGGTAGTTGAGCAGCAGCGCGTCGGCGCCGGCGTTGTACGGCCGGAGCGGCTCGCCGTCGAAATCGGCCGGGTTGAGCTCGCCCGGCACGAAGGCACTGCGGTCCATGACGATGTCGCCGCGGATCTCGCGCACGCCCGCCTGCTGCAGCCGGCGCACGAGCAGCCACAGCCGCTCGATCACCAGCTTCGGATCGCCGGTGCCCTTGATCACCACGTCGCCGCTGAGCACGCCGTTGCTCACGGGGCCTTGCAGCCACACCGGCGTCGCCCAGGTGAACGCGGGGCCGAGCAGCTCGAGGCCGGCGAAGGTGGTCACGAGCTTCATGAGCGAGGCCGGATTCGCCGGTCGGTCGGCCTGCCAGGCGAGGCGGGGACGAGGCGCATCGACTTCCTGCACCCAGGCGACCATCGCCTCGCGCGGAACGCCGCTGCGCGACAGCGCCGCCTCGACAGACGCCGGCAGCGCCCGCTCGGAGACCGCTCGCGTGGCCGCGGCGGGTGCGGCGAAGGCCGAAACGGTGGCGAGCGTCGCGCAGAACGCCAGCGCTTGCGCTGCCCTGCGGCAGCTCGCGGCGGCACTCGTCATCGACCCCATCGCGCCATGATCGCATGCACCTCGCACGACCACGGCGGCCGCGAAGCCACCGCTAAACTGGCCCGACATGACGACCCTCATCGCCTTCGATACGGCCGGCGAGCGAACGTCGATCGGCGTGCTGCACGGCGAGCACGTCCGAACCTGCAGCGGCGAGGGCGGTGCCAAGGCCTCGGCCACCCTTCTGCCGCGCCTGCTGGCCCTGCTCGCACGAGCCGACGTGACGGTCGCCGACCTCGACGCCATCGCCTTCGGTCGTGGCCCCGGCGCGTTCACCGGCCTGCGCACCGCCTGTTCGGTGGCCCAGGGCCTGGCCTTCGGCGCGGCCAAGCCGGTGTTGCCGCTCGACAGCCTGCTCGCGGTGGCCGAAGACGCGCGGGCCGACGCGCCGGTCTGCCGCGTCTGGGCCGCCGTCGACGCCCGCATGGCGCAGATCTACGCCGCCGAGTACGTCTACGCCCACGGCCGGTGGACGACGCACGTGGCGCCGTTCCTTGCCGACTGCGAGGAGCTGAGCGCGCGTTGGCGCGAGGCGCCGCCGCAGGTGGTGGCCGGCAACGCCCTGCTCGAGTTCGGCTCGCGCCTGAGCACTGGCGAGGCGCGTCTGGCACCGCAGGCGCACGCCAGCCCGTCGGCGTTGCTCGCGCTCGCGGCGGCGGCCTGGCGCGCCGGCGAAGGCGTCGATGCGGCCCTCGCCCTGCCGCTCTACGTGCGCGACAAGGTGGCCGAGACGAGCGAGGAGCGAGCCGCCAGGCGGTTCGCCGCCGCCGGCTCGTGAGCGCGCGCATCGACCCGGCGGCCGCGTCGCTCCGGCCGATGACGCCGGCGTCGCTCGACGGCGTCATGGCGCTCGAGGTCGAGGTCTATCCCTTCCCCTGGAGCCGCGGCAACTTCCTCGATTCGCTCGCCGCCGGCTACACCGCCTGGACGCTGAACCGGCCGGGCGGCGAGCTCGTCGGCTACTGCGTGGCGATGGCCGGTGCGGCCGAGATGCACCTGCTCAACATCACGGTCGCGCCCACCGCGCGCCGCCGCGGCCACGCCCGCCGTCTGCTCGAGGCGCTGCTGCCGGTGTGCGTGGCCACGAACGCGGCGCGGCTCTGGCTCGAGGTGCGCCTGAGCAACGCCGACGCGCGCGCCGCGTACCGCCGGCTCGGCTTCGTCGAGGTGGGCATGCGCAAGGGCTACTACCCGGCGCCGGCGTCGAGCCGCGAAGACGCCGTGGTCATGAACCTCGACGTGCGCCCTGCCTGGAGCGGCCATGCGATGGAGTGAGCGGCAGCGGGCGATGCTGGCGGCGATGGGTGTGTGGTTCTGGGAGCGCGGGCCGGCGGCGTCGCTGGGCGATGGTGGCAGCGCTGCGGGCGCGGCCGCTGTCGAGGTCGCTGCAGAGGTTGCTGCAGAGGTTGCTGCAGAGGTTGCTGTCGCGGTCGCTGTCGAGGTCCCTGCGAAGGTCGCTGCGAAGGTCCCTGCGAAGGTCGTTGCGGAAGTCCCTGCAGAGGCCGTTCGCGGCGCCGGGCTTCTCGGCGCCGACTGGCTCCTCGTCGGCGAACCGCTCGATGCGGCTGGGCCGGGCGCGCAAGCCCGGCTGCTCGACAACATGCTGCGCGCGATCGGGGCCAGGCGCGACGCGCCGGGCCGCGACGGCCGGGCCGCCTACCTCGCGCTCGTCGACGAGGCCGGCGCCGTCGCTGCCGACCGGCAGGCGCATCTGCGTGCCGCCGTCGAGTCGGTCCGGCCGCGCTGCGTCGTGGCCCTCGGTCGGCACGCCGCGCAGGTGCTTTGTGGCAGCCACGAGCCACTCGGCGCGCTGCGGGGCCGCGCCCATGTCGGCTTCGGCGTGCCGGTCGTGGTCACGTGCTCGCTCGCGTTCCTGCTCCGCCACGGCGAGGAAAAGGCGCGCGCCTGGGCCGACCTGTGCCTGGCGGTGCGAACGGTCGACGAGGCGGCGGCCCGGGGCCTTCGCGGACCCGGATCGGTCAGTCCTTCGCCGCCTTCTTCTGCGGCCGCTTCCAGCCCGACAGCGTCGCCTGGCGTGCCCGGGCCACGGTGAGCTGGCCCGCTGGCGCGTCGCGCCCGATCGTCGAGCCGGCGCCGATGGTCGCGCCGGCGCCGACCGCGACCGGCGCCACCAGCACGGCGTTGCTGCCGATGTGCGCGTCGGCGCCGACGACCGTGCGGTGCTTGTTCGCTCCGTCGTAGTTGGCGGTGATCACGCCGGCACCGACGTTGACGCGCTCGCCGATGTCGGCGTCGCCGACATAAGCGAGGTGGTTGGCCTTGGCCCCGGCGCCGAGCACCGAGTTCTTGATCTCGACGAAGTTGCCGACGTGCACGTCCGCCCCCAGCACGGCGCCGCCGCGCAGGCGCGCGAACGGCCCGACGATGGCGCCGGTGCCGATGGTGGCGCCGAGCGCTTCGCCATCGACGTGGCTGTAAGGCCGCAAGGTCGCACCCGACTCGACGCGTGCATTGCGCAGCACGCAGTAGGCGCCGACCGTGACGCTGTCGCCGAGCTCGACACGGCCTTCGAAGACGCAGCCGACGTCGATCTCGACATCGCTGCCGCACACCAGCTGGCCGCGCACGTCGAAGCGGGCCGGGTCGGCGAGCCGCACGCCGTCGGCCATCAGGCGCCCGGCGGTCGCCGCCTGATGGCGGCGCTCGAGCGCCGCCAGCTGCTCCGCGCTGTTGACGCCGAGCACCTCCGTTTCGCTGCCGGCAACCACGCCGGTGACGGCCATGCCGTCGGCCACGGCCATCGCCACCACGTCGGTCAGGTAGTACTCGCCGGCTGCGTTGTCGTTGCGCAGGGCGGCGAGCCAGCGCTTGAGCGCTCGCGTCGGCGCGGCCATGGCGCCGGTGTAGACCTCGGCCAGCGCGCGCTGCGCCGGGCTCGCGTCCTTTTCCTCGACGATCGCCGCGATGCCGGCGCCGCCGGCGGGCGAGCCGCCCGTGCGCACGATGCGACCGTAGCCGCGCGGTTCAGCGAGCTGCACCGTGAGCAGCGCCAGCCGGGCTCCGGCCGAGGCGGTGAGCAGACGGCGCAAGGTCTCGGTCTCGATCAGCGGCACGTCGCCGTTGAGCACGAGCGTCGTGCCGTCGTCGCCGAGCAGCGGCGCGGCCTGCTGCAGCGCGTGGCCGGTGCCGAGCTGCGGCTCCTGGCGCACGAACGAGCGGCCGGGCCCGGCCGCGGCCTGCTCCACCCGTGCCGCGCCATGGCCCGTGACCACGACCGTTCGCTCGGCGCCGAGGGCGGCAACGGCATCCAGAACATGCTGCAATAGCGACCGCCCGGCCAGCCGGTGCAGCACCTTCGGGCGGGCCGAGCGCATCCGCGTGCCCTTGCCCGCCGCCATGATCACGACGTTCAACTCCATGTCGCCACTCGACTCGCCCCGATCCAGGTTCCGGTCGTCGATTATCGCGGCGCTCGCCATCGCGGCCCTCGTCGTCCTGGGCGGATGCAGCATGCTCAAGCTGGGCTACGGCCAGGCCAGCGGCTTCGGTTTTCGCTGGCTCGACCGCTACGCCGACTTCGACGATGCCCAGTCGCTGCGCCTGCGCACCGGGCTCGACGAGTGGTTCGCCTGGCACCGCCGCAGCCAGCTGCCCGACTACGCCGACCTGCTGGCACGCGCCCGGACCGAGGTGCTGGCCGACGTATCTGCCTAGCGCATGTGCGCCTGGGTCGGTGACCTGCGCACACGGCTCGACAGCGCGTTCGAGCGCGGCCTGCCGGTCATGGTCGACGTGCTGCCGACGCTGGCGCCGGCGCAGATCGCGAGCATCGAGAAGCGGTACCGGGAAACCAACGACGAGTACCGCGAAGACTTCGTCCACCGCGACACCGAGAAGCGCCGGCAAAAGGCGGTGAAGCGCGAGATCGAGCGCGCCGAGATGTTCTACGGCAGCCTCGACGAGGCGCAGCGCGAGGCCGTCGTCCGGTCGGTGGCCGCGTCGCCCTTCGACGGCGAGGTCGCTTTCGCCGAGCGGCTGAAGCGCCAGCAGGACGCGCTCGCGCTGATGCGCCGGCTCGCGGCCGTGCCGGCGAGCCGCGACGACACCGAGGCGCAGATCCGCGCCTACGTCGCCAGCATCGCCCGCTCGCCGCGCCAGGGCTACCGCGCCTACTCCGAGCGCGTGCTGGCGCACAACTGCGCCTTCGCGAGCGGCCTGCACAACACGACGAGCCCCGCTCAGCGCAAGGCGGCGGCGAGGAAGATCAGGAGCTACGAAACCGACCTGCGCGAGCTCAGCGCCGACGCGGCGAGCTGAGCCGGCGAGCAGGAACGAGACACGGGCTCAAGGCGCCGCCGGCACCACGACGCGGTGCGGATTGCTCGGGCTGCCGAGCGGGAAGTCCTGCAGGGCCGCGGTGAACATCGCCGGCAGCACGCCGGTCAGGCCGCTGGTGCTGCCTTCGCTCTGGGCGCGTGCTTCGTAGAGCGGCTGGCCCGAGCGCTTGTCGCGGATCAGCACTGCGACTTCGTGCTCGTTGTACGGGAAGGACGCGTAGGGCGGGTAGGACGCGAAGTCGTAGCCGGTCCGGCCGCCGCGCCAGCCCGGGCCCCAGAACGGCCGGCCGTAGCGGCCGTGGACGAAGGGCCGGTGCCAGCCACCGTAGGCACCGTAGGCGCCGTACCAGAAGGGGTCGTCGAACGGCGAGCGGTCGGTCTCGACGATGCGTGCGCCGAGCTGCACGGTGACGTCGGCGGCGCCGGCATCCGCGGCCGGCATGAAGCCGGCGCCTTCGATGGCGCGGCGGGCGGCGTCTTCGAGCATCTGCGCCTGTTGCGGTGCCGCCTGCTGGGACGGCAGGCGCTCGAACGCATAGGTGGCCGGCGCCCGGCCGGTCGGCCAGCGGCTGAAGCTCGAGACGTCGTTGTCGATGCTGTTCAGCGAAGCGCAGCCAGCGAGCACGACGACGCTCGTCAGCGTCGCGGCGAGGGAGGCGAAGCGGGTCTTCATGTCAGGTCTCCTTGCTGGCGCTCGTCGTGCCGGCCGCGGGATCGGCCACGGGATCGGCCACGTCGAGGTCGCGGTCGAACTCGCGGTCGAACGCATGGTCGCCGGCCGCATCGGCGCGGCCGTCGGGTTGGAGCCCGGCGAAGTCGAACAGGTTCCGGTCCATGAGGTGCGAGGGCACGACGCTGCCCAGCGCGGCGAAGATGCGCTCGGTGCGGCCGGGCTGCTCGCGTTCCCACTCGGCCAGCATCCTGCGGATGCGAACGCGCTGCAGGTTGTCCTGGCTGCCGCACAGGGTGCACGGAATGATCGGGAAGGCGCGGTGCACGGCCCAGCGGGCCAGGTCCGCCTCGGCCACGTAGGCGAGCGGCCGGACGACGACGTGGTGGCCGTCGTCGCTCACCAGCCGCGGCGGCATGGCCTTCAGCCTGGCGCCGAAGAACATGTTCATGAAGAAGGTCTGCACGATGTCGTCGCGGTGGTGGCCGAGCGCGATCTTGGTCGCGCCGATCTCGCTCGCCGCCCGGTAGAGCGCGCCGCGGCGCAGGCGCGAGCACAGGCTGCACATCGTCTTGCCTTCGGGCACCAGGCGCTTGACCACCGAATACGTGTCCTGCTCGACGATGCGGTACTCGACGCCACGGCCGGCCAGGTAGGCGGGCAGCACCTCGGCCGGAAAGCCGGGCTGCTTCTGGTCGAGGTTGACGGCGACGAGGTCGAAGGCGACCGGCGCGCGCTCGCGCAGGCCGAGGAGGATGTCGAGCAGCGCGTGGCTGTCCTTGCCGCCGGAGACGCAGACCATCACGCGGTCGCCGGGCTCGATCATCGAGAAGTCGGCGATCGCGCGGCCGACGCGGGCGTGCAGGCGCTTGGCCAGCTTGGCGATCTCGACCGGCGGCCGGGGTCGCAGGCTTGCGGGCGATGCGACGGTGGCGGGTGCGACGGTGGCGGGTGCGACGGTGGCGGGTGCGACGGTGGCGGGTGCGGATGCAGTGAGCACGATTCCTACAATGCGCCGGTGCACGAGAGCGATGACGAGACCAGTGTATCGGCGCCTCTCGGGCGGCTCGTCGGCCGCGCCATCGACGCCGGCGGCGGCTGGATCCCGTTCAGCCGCTTCATGGCCCTCGCGCTCTACGCGCCCGGCCTCGGCTACTACGCGCGCGGCCCCCGCATCGGCCGCATGCCGGCCTCGGGCAGCGACTTCGTCACCGCCCCCGAGCTCTCGCCGCTGTTCGGCCGCGCGCTGGCACGGCAGGTCGGGCAGGCGCTCGACGCCTCGGCCAGCGACGAGGTCTGGGAGTTCGGTGCCGGCTCCGGCGCGCTCGCCGTCCAGCTGCTTGCGGCACTCGGCGACCGCGTCGGCCGCTACCGCATCGTCGAGGTGTCGGCGGCCTTGCGCGAGCGGCAGGCCGAGGCGACGAAGGCGTTCGCCGCCAAGGTCGAGTGGCTCGACGCCTTGCCCGAGGCGATGACCGGCGTGCTCGTCGGCAACGAGGTGCTCGACGCCATGCCGGTCGACCTCGTCCACTTCGACGGCACGGCGTGGCACGACCGCGGCGTGGCCCGCGCCGAGGCACCGGCAACCGGCTTCGTGTGGCGCGACCGGCCCGGCACGCGCCGGCCGCCGCTCGCCGACGCCTTGCCCGCCGGCACCGTGACCGAGCTGCACGCGCAGGCCGAGGCCTTCGTGCGCACCCTGGCCGATCGGCTCGTCCGCGGCTGCGCCTTCTTCATCGACTATGGCTTCCCGGAAAGCGAGTACTACCACCCGCAGCGCTCGGGCGGCACGCTGATGTGCCACCGCGCGCACCGTGCCGACACCGACCCGCTCGCCGACATCGGCCTGAAGGACGTCACCGCCCACCTCGACTTCAGCGCCCTGGCGCTGGCCGGCCAGGACGCCGGCCTCGACGTCATCGGCTACACCTCGCAGGCCGGGTTCCTGCTGAACTGCGGCATCGGCGAGTGGCTGGCCGAAGCACCGCTGCCGGCCCGCGCCGACGCCATGAAGCTGCTCAACGAGCACGAGATGGGCGAGCTGTTCAAGGTGCTCGCCTTCGCGAAGGGCGTCGACTTCGCGCCGCTCGGCTTCGTGGCGGGCGATCGCCGGCATCGGCTCTGACGACGGCGACCGGTGATCCGCTGGCTCGTCATCGTCTTCCTCGCGCTGATCGTCTTCAGCGCCTTCGCGCCGTGGCTCGAGAAGATGGGCCTGGGCAAGCTGCCCGGCGACTTCCGCTTCCGCTTCCTCGGCCGCGACTGGTTCCTGCCCTTCGGCAGCAGCGTGCTGATCGGCCTGATCGGGATGCTGATCGGGAAGTTCGTCTAAGGGATCGTCAGCGAGCCGAGCGACTGCAGCGCGGCGACGCGCGCATCGTGGATCGCGGCGCCAATGGCCGGCCCGACCTTGCCGCGCTCGGCCGCCGTGGCGGCCACCGCAGTCGCATCGACTGCGGCCGCCAGGCGCAGCGCTTCGAGCAGCCGGGGCC
>CAXSEJ010000067.1:0-11263 GCA_964236395.1 uncultured Rhizobacter sp. | reverse complement strand
GCGAAGTCGATCATCATGATCGCGTTCTTCTTGACGATGCCGATCAGCAGCAGGATGCCGATGGTCGCGATCAACGTCAGGTCCTGGTCGAACAGCTTGAGTGTGAGCAGCGCACCGACCGCAGCCGATGGCAGGCCGGCGAGGATGGTCAGGGGGTGGATGTAGCTTTCGTAGAGCACGCCGAGCAGGACGTAGATCACGAGCAGCGCCGAAACGATCAGGACCGTCTGGCTGCCCTGCGAGCTCTTGAACACCGCCGCGTCGCCGCCGTAGCTGGCGATCACCGACGACGGCAGGCCGATCCGGTCGCGGTACTGCTCGATCTTCGCGGTGGCGTCGCCGAGCGCCGTGCCGGGCGCGAGGTTGAACGACACCGTGACCGCCTGGAGCTGGCCGACGTGGTTGATCGACGTCGGCCCCACCGACCGCATGACCGTCGTGAAGCTCGACATGGGCACCAGCGCGCCCGTCGACGCGCGCACGTAGATGCCGTTGAAGGCGCTCTCGTCCTGCTTCGCGCCGGGCGCCACTTCCATGATCACCTGGTAGCTGTCGACCGGCGTGTAGATGGTGGAGACCTGGCGCTCGCCGAAGGCGCTGTAAAGCGCCGAGCGGATGCCGTCGATCGAGACGCCCAGCGTATTGGCGCGATCGCGGTCGATGTTCAGCGACGCCTGCAGGCCCTTGAGCTGCGAGTCGCTGGTGACGTCGCGAAACATCGGGTCGGCACGCATCGGCTCCTGCAGCTTCGCTGCCCAGTCGCTGAGCTCGTCGGCTTTCACGCTCTGCAGGATGAACTGGTACTGCGCCTTGCTCGGCCGACCGCCGAGTTGCAGGTTTTGCACCGGGCGCATGAACACCGTGATGCCGGGCACCTCGCGGAGCTTGCGGCGCAGGTTCTCGACCACCTGCTTCATCGGCTGGCGCTCGGCGCGCGGCTTCAGGTTGATGAACATCCGCCCGGTGTTCTGCGCGCCGCCGCCGCCGTTGAAGGAGTTCACCGTGAGCACGTTGGGATCATTGCGCAGGATGGCGGCCGCCCGGCCTTGCAGCTGCACCATCGCCGGGAACGACGTGTCTTCCGACGCCTCGGTCGTGACCTGGATCTGGCCGATGTCTTCCTCCGGGAAGAAGCCCTTCGGGATGGTGACGAACAGCCACGCCGTGGCGGCGAAGGTGGCGAGTGCGACGAGCAGGACGATGCGGCGATGGCGCAGTGCGACATCGAGGCTGCGCGTATAGCTCGCGAGCACCGCGTCGAAGCCGCGCTCGAAGGCCCGCACGAGGGCGCCGGGCCGCTTCATGTGCTGCTCGTCCTTCAGGAACCGGCTGGCAAGCATCGGCACCAGCGTCAGCGAGACGAAGGCGGAGGCCAGGATGGCGAGCGACACGATGACCGCGAATTCGTGGAACAGCAGGCCGATGACGCCGGGCATGAAGAAGATCGGGATGAACACCGCGACCAGCGAGGTGGAGATCGAGACGATGGTGAAGCCGACCTCGCGCGAGCCGAGCAGCGCCGCCTGGAACGGCGGCACGCCCTCTTCCACGTGGCGCATGATGTTCTCGAGCATGACGATGGCGTCGTCGACGACCAGGCCGACGGCCAGCGTCAGGCCGAGCAGCGAGATGTTGTCGATCGTGTAGCCCGCGGCCCAGAGCAGCGACACCGCGCCGACCAGCGACACCGGCAGCGACAGCGTCGGGATGAGCGTGGCGACGACACGGCGCAGGAACAGGAAGATGACGCCGACCACGAGCACGATGGTCCCGAGCATGGTGAGCGTCACGTCGTGCAGGGCGTCGCGGATCGACACCGAGCGGTCGTTGACGAGGTTGATTCGCACCGACTGCGGCAGCTGCGACTGAAAGCCCGGCATCGCGGCGCGCACGGCATCGACCACTTTCACGGTGTTCGCGTCGGGCTGGCGCAGCACGGCCAGCGTGATCGAGCTCTCGCCATTGAAGGTGGCCGCCGTCTTCACCGTCTCGAAGCTGTCTTCGACCGCGGCCACGTCGCGCAGCCGCACCGGGTTGCCGTTGCGGTTGCTGACGATGAGCTCGGCGAACTCCGCCGCGTTGCGCAGCTGGCGGTTCGCCTGCAGCGTCAGCGTCTGCGACGGTCCCTCGAGGGTGCCGACCGGCGTGTTGGCGTTGGCCGCGCGCAAAGCGTTGGTCAGCTCGTCGAGCGAGATGTTCCGCGCGGCGAGCGCTTCCGGCTGGACCCGCACGCGCACGGCGAAGCGCTTCTGGCCGAAGACGTTGACCTGCGCCACGCCGTCGAGGGTCGAGAGCGTCGGCGAGACGAGGTGCTCGGCGAAGTCGTTCAGGTCGGACAGGCTGATCGACGGCGAGGTCAGTGCCAGCAGCAGCACGGGCGCGTCGGCCGGGTTGACCTTGCGGTAGCTCGGCGGCACGGTCATGTCCTGCGGCAGCTGCCGCTGCGCCCGAAGCAGCGCCGCCTGCACGTCGACCGAGGCGGCGTCGATGTTGCGGCTCTGGTCGAACTCGAGCGTGACCGAGGTCGAGCCGAGCGTGTTCGCCGAGCTGATGATGTTGAGGCCGGGGATCGTCTGGAACTGCTTTTCGAGCTGCAGCGCCACCGACGTCGCCATCGTCTCGGGACTCGCACCCGGCAGCTGGGCGCCGACGTTGATCACCGGCGTGTTGTAGCTGGGCAGCGCCGCGACGGGGATCTTCTGCCAGGCGATGGCGCCGGCGACGACGATGGCCGCGTTGAGCAGCACCGTCAGCACGGGCCGGCGGATGAACAGCTCGGAGAAGTTCATGCCGCCGACCGTGCCACCGAAGCCGAAGGCGACGACGCGGCCGGCGACGACGCCCCGGCGCCGCGGCCACGGCCGGTGCTGCTGCCGCTGCCGCTCGGGCGCTCGGCGACGGTGGCGCCCGGCCGCAGGTTCTGCCGTCCGTCGACGACGACGCGCTCGCCCGGCTTCACGCCGGTCACGGCCGCGTCTTCACCACTGGCATAGACCACCTCCACCGACCGCGCCGCTGCCTTGTTGCCGGCGTCGACGACGTAGACGATCTTGCCGCGCGGGCTCTGGATCACGGCCGCTTGCGGGATCACGCTGGCGCCTTTGAGCGATTGCACCGCGAGCCGCACGGTGACGAAAGCGCCCGGCCAGAGCCGCTCGTCCCTGTTGCCGAATTCCGCCTTCACCCGAACCGTGCCGGAGCCGGCGTCGACGACGTTGTCGACGAACTGGAGCTTGCCCGTGACGGCGCCTGCGTGTTCGGGCAGCAGCGCCGTCACCTTGCCGCCGCCGCCGCGCAGGGTCGCCAACGCCTCGCCGAGGTTGCGCTGGGGCAGGCTGAAGGCGACCGCGATCGGATCGAGCTGCGTGATGGTGACGAGCGCGGCGCCGCCCGGCTGAACCGTGCTGCCGGCGAAGACGTTGATCGCGCCGGCGCGGCCGGCCGACGGCGCGACGATGCGGCTGTACGAGAGGCCGACCTGCGCCGCCTCGATGGCGGCACGGTCCGAGGCCACGACGGCGCGCTGCGACTCGACCAGCGTCTGCGTCGTGTCGACGGCGCCCTGCGAGATGAAGTTCTGGCCGAACAGGTCCTTGCTGCGTGCCAGCTGGCGCTCGGCGTCGGCGAGCGCCGCGACGTCTTTCGCGAGCTGCGCCCGGGCCCTGGTCACGTTGACCTCGTCGTTGCGTGCGTCGAGGGTGAAGAGCGGCTGGCCGGCGGCGACGAACTGGCCCTCGCGGATGTGCACTTTGGTGATGACACTCGCCACCTGCGGCCGCACCTCCACGCTGTTCAGGGCCGCGACGGTGCCGGTGGCGTCGAGCATGACGTCGACGTCGCGCTGGCTCACCACCACGCTGGTGATGCTGACCGGCGGGCCAGCCGCAGCGGAGGCTGCGGACGCGGACGAGATCGAGCTTGAGGCGGAGGCCGAGGGCGCATCGCCGCCGGCCTTGCCGCGCATGAACGCATGGCCGGCGGCGCCAATCAGGAGCACGACCACGATCCACCCGGCGATGTGCGACGTTTTCATGCGCCCGGGATTGTGATGCCTTGCCGGCACCACCTCGACGCCGGGCGTCATTCGAGCGCTGCGCCCGTGACCGGCTGCTCGCGGTCGAAGCGCAGGGTCGGCACCCTGCTCGCCGCCCATGCCGCGAGCAGGCACAGCGCGGCCGCGGCGACGAATGCGACCTGGAACGCGCGGGCGATGCGCGCCGGGTCGGCCACCGCGTGCACCCCGGCCGCGCTCGGCGCCGTGCCGATCAACCCGTAGATGAGGGCGCCGAAGGCTGCCGCGCCGATCGAGGAGCCGAGCGTGCGGGCGAGCGAGATGGTGGCGGCGGCGGCGCCCAGGCGCGCCGGCCCGGCCGCCGTCTGGGTCACGATCTGCATCACCGACATGACGCCGCCGAGGCCGAGCCCGGTGCTGAATTCGAGGCCGACGAGCGCGGCGCGGCCGCTCGGCAGCGAGGCCAGGCCGAGCAGCGATGCGGCCGCGACGAGCAGGCCGATGCGTGGAATCGCGGTCGGCCGCCCGGTCCAGACGATGATGCGGCCGGTGAGCGCAGCGCCGCCGACGACGCCGGCGGTCAGCGGCAGCAGCAGCAGCCCCGATTCGGCCGGGTTGGAATGGAGCGCGAGCTGCAGGTAGACCGGGAGGTAGAAGACCATCGCGAACATCGCCGAGGCGAAACCGAGCACGGTCAGCACGGCGTAGCGCACGGCCGGCATGGCGACGAGCTCGATCGGCAGGAACGGGCGCTCCGCCCGCCGCTCGACGCGCAGCAGGGCCGTCGTGAGCACGCCCGCGGCCAGCACCAGGGCGGCGCTGGTCGGCGACAGCCAGGCGAAGCGGTTGCCGGCCGAAGAAAGCCAGAAGAGCGCCGTGCCGATGGCCAGCGCGAACAGAACGATGCCGGCGCCGTCGGGTCGTCCCGGCACCGGATGCGGCCTGTCGTCGCCCTGCATCGAGCGCAGACGCCAGATGGCGAGCGCACAGAGCGGCAGGTTGACGAGGAACAGCCAGCGCCAGCTGGCGTGGTGGACGACGAAGCCGCCGATGACCGGACCGCCGACGCTGGCGAGCGTGAAGATGATCGCGAAGTAGCTCTGGTTGCGCGCCCGCTGTCGCGGCGCCACGACCTCGCCGATGAGCGCCTGCGACAGCGTCATCAGGCCGCCGCCACCCAGGCCCTGCAGCACGCGCGCCGCCACCAGCGTCATCAGCGTCGGCGCCAGCCCGCAGGCCAGCGATCCGAGGGCGAATGCCGCGATGGCGAAGGTGAGCACCTTGCGCCGGCCGTAGCGGTCGCCGAGCCGTCCGTACACCGGCACCATGACGACCGAGGCGAGCAGGTAGCCGACCGCCAGCCACGAGGTGTCGCGCAGGTCGCCGAGCTCGCGGCTGATCACCGGCGTGGCCGTGGCCAGCAGCGTCTGGTCGGCCGCAGCCAGGAACATCGGCACCATGACGGCGACGAACAGGCGCCGGAAGCGCGCCTTGTCGAAGGCGGGCGCGGCGCCGGTCTCGTCCGCCATGGCGGCGCTCGCGGGCTCCGCCGCTCAGGCCCGGCCGGTGGAGCCGAAGCCGCCGGCACCGCGCCCGCTGGCGTCGAACGACTCGACGACGCGCAGGCGCGCCTGCACCACGGGCACGATCACCAGCTGAGCGATGCGATCGAAAGGCTCGATGGTGAACGCGCTCGTGCCGCGGTTCCAGCAGCTCACCATCAGCGGACCCTGGTAGTCGGAGTCGACGAGCCCGACCAGGTTGCCGAGCACGATGCCGTGCTTGTGGCCGAGACCGGAACGCGGCAACAGCATGGCCGCCAGACCGGGATCGGCGACGTGGATGGCCAGGCCGGTGGAGACGAGCTCGGCGGCACCGGCGGCGAGCACCAGTGGCGCGTCGAGGCAGGCGCGCAGGTCGAGCCCGGCACTCCCGGTGGTCGCGTACTCCGGCAGCTGCCCGGCCAGGCGCGGGTCGAGCACGCGCACTTCGATGTCGGCATGGCGGGCGGTCATGACCGGCGCTTCGGCAAGCCGCCGACCCGCGAAGCGATCTCGGCGACCAGCTGGCGTGCCAGCATGCGCTTGGACGCCCGCGGCAACTCCCTGGCACCGTGCTCGTCGATCAGCGTGACGGCGTTGTCGTCCTGGCCGAAGGTCGCCGGGCCGAGGTTGGCGACGATCAGCGGCACCCGCTTGCGCAGCCGCTTCTCGGCCGCGTGCTCGAGCAGCCGCTCGCTTTCGGCCGCGAAGCCGACGCAGTACGGCGGCGACGGCATGGCGGCGACGGCGGCCAGGATGTCGGGGTTCTCGACGAGCGAGAACGCCGGCAGCTCGCCGCCGGCCTGCTTCTTGATCTTGGCATCGGCGACGGCAGCGACGCGCCAGTCGGCCACGGCCGCCGTGGCGACGAACACGTCGCTGGCACCGGCCTGGGCCATGACCGCCGCCTGCATCTGCACCGCCGTGGTGACGTCGACCCGGCGCACGCCGCGCGGCGTCGCCAGCGCGACCGGGCCGGCGACCAGGGTCACGTCGGCGCCGGCGTCGGCGGCGGCCCGGGCGACGGCGAAGCCCATCTTGCCGCTCGAGCGGTTGGTGAGGCCGCGCACCGGATCGATCGGCTCGAAGGTCGGCCCGGCCGTGACGAGCACGCTGCGGCCGGCCAGCGACTTGGGCTGGAAGAAGGCGACCAGCTCGGCGAGCAGCTCGTGCGGCTCGAGCATGCGGCCGTCGCCGATCTCGCCGCAGGCCTGGTCGCCGCTGCCGGGACCGAGCACGGTGGTCCCGTCGGCGCGCAGCTGGGCGAAGTTGCGCTGCGTTGCCGGGTGCGCCCACATCTCGCGGTTCATCGCCGGCGCCACGAGCAGGGGGCAGCGCTCGATCGGCCGCGCCAGGCACATCAGCGCGAGCAGGTCGGAGGCAGAGCCGTGCAGCAGCCTGGCCACGAAGTCGGCGCTGGCCGGCGCGACGAGCACGGCATCGGCCTCGCGCGTCAGGTTGATGTGGGCCATGTTGTTGGCCTCGCGCACGTCCCACTGGCTGGTGTAGACGGTGCGGTTCGACAACGCCTGCAGCGTCACGGCGGTGATGAACTGCTCTGCGGCCTCTGTCATCACCACCTGCACGCTGGCGCCGGCCTTGACCAGCTCGCGCACCAGCTCGGCCGCCTTGTAGCAGGCGATGCCGCCGCTGAGCCCGAGCACGAGGTGCCGCCCGGCGAGCTCGAGCGGCTCGGCCACGGCAATCACGGGTACGCCTGTTCCCCGGCGCGCCGGCGCTGCTGGCCGACCAGCGGGTCGAGCAGCTGGCGTGCTTCGTCGCCTTCCCAGTCGAGGTCGCCGAGCACCGTCAGCGCCGGCTGGCTGTCGCGACCGATGATCACCGTGCTCGGGAAGACGCGCGGCGTCCAGGCGGCGGTCGCGTCGCCGTCGGCGTCGAGCAGGATCGGCACCTTGAACGGCACCTTGACGAGGAACTGCTGGATGACCTCGGCCGATTCCTTGTAGTTGACGGCGATCACGGTCACGCCGTCGCGGCGGCGCCGGTCGGCCATCGCCTGCAGCGACGGCATCTCGGTGCGGCACGGCTCGCACCACGTGGCCCAGAAGTTGAACACGACGACGCGGCCACCGCTCGGCTCCAGACGCCATCGCCTGCCGTCGAGGCCGGCCAGGTCGAGCGGCGGCACGGCCTTTCCCGCCGGCCACGGCTTGACGACGTGGGCGGCGCGGCAGAGCGCGGGGGCGCCGAGACCGGCCATCGCGGCGGCACCGGCGCAGAGCGCCCGGCGGCGCGACCAGGCGGTCGGCGGCTTCTGGAAAGAGATCTCCATGCGCTGCATTCTGGGCGAAGCCGGGGTAAGGTGTCCGCCGAGCCGCGGCGGGTGCGGCCGTACCCGGGAACTGCCTCGTGCTCCAGCCAGAATCGCCCCGCTTCATCCAGACCTGGCAGCCTGACGCCGAAGCCGAGCGCCAGGCCGCCTGCGCCGCCCTCGCCGCGGCGAAGGCCAGCGTCGCGCCGAAGTTTTTCTACGATCGGCTCGGCTCGCAGCTTTTCGAGGCGATCACCGCGCTGGACGAGTACTACCCGACGCGCACCGAAGCGGCCATCTTCGAATCGCACGGGGCGGCGATGGCCCGCGCCGTCGGCTCAGCCATGACGCTGGTCGACCTGGGCGCCGGCAACTGCGCCAAGGCGGCGGCCCTGTTTCCCCTGCTCCAGCCGGCGCGCTACGTCGCCGTCGACATCTCGGTCGACTTCCTGCGCGACGCGCTGCGCCGGGTGCAGCGCGAGTACCCGCAGCTCGATCTGGTCGGCCTCGGCCAGGATTTCTCGTCCAACCTCGATCTTTCGGCCGACGTGCTGGGCCGCCGGCCACCGGTGTTCTTCTACCCCGGCTCGAGCATCGGCAACTTCACCCGTGACGAGGCGCTCGCGTTCCTCGGCCGCATCCGGCAGCGCGCCAGCGGCGGTGGCTTGCTGATCGGCGTCGACCTGGTCAAGGCGGCGGCGCTGCTCGAAGCCGCCTACGACGACGCCCTGGGCGTCACCGCAGCCTTCAACCTGAATGCCCTGCGCCACCTCAACCGGCTGATCGGCAGCGACTTCGATCCGCGCCAGTGGCGCCATGTCGCCCTCTTCGACGCTGCGTCGTCGCGGGTCGAGATGCACCTCGAGGCGCGCCAGCCGATCGACGTCGCGTGGCCCGCCGGCGGACGCCGCTTCGCCGCGGCCGAGCGCATCCACACCGAGAACTCGTGCAAGTACACGGTCGAGGGCTTCGCCGCACTGCTGGTCGAGGCCGGCTTCCAGGCGCCGACCTGCTGGACCGACGAGCGCGGCTGGTTCGCCGTGTTCTGGGCGCCCGCGCGCTGACCGGCGCGGGCTCAGTGCGCGGCGAGAAAGTCGAGCAGGCGCGCGCGCGACTTGCGCCACGCTGCCGCGTCGCCGCCGACGTGCACGCCTTGGCCGGGACTCACGCCGTCGGGCACGTCCTTGCGCAGGCGCACCGGCGCATCGCTGTCGAAGCCGTGGTAGGCGCCGGCATAGCTCTCGAGGCTGGGCTGCGGCTCGGCCGCAGCGCGGGCGAGCGCCCGGCATGGCGCCGCCGGCGTCCAGTCGTCGGCCTCGCCGACGAGCATCAGCAGCGGGGCGACCGGCTCGTAGCCGCGCTTCAGGTCGGCCGCGCAGCCGGGATAGAACGCCACCGCGAAGGCGG
Organism: uncultured Rhizobacter sp.; assembly: GCA_964236395.1. Taxonomy (GTDB): domain Bacteria; phylum Pseudomonadota; class Gammaproteobacteria; order Burkholderiales; family Burkholderiaceae_C; genus Schlegelella_A. The sequence goes on along the minus strand of CAXSEJ010000067.1, from coordinate 2,031 downwards.
GCTTGACCGTGGCGGCGGCCACGTCGCGATGGCGCAGATTGGTGGCGGCGAGCACGGTGCTGCCGCCGTTCGACCAGCCGACCAGGCCGATGCGCGCCGCGTCGACATCGCTGCGGCCGGCCACGTAGGCGATGGCTCCGAGCGCGTCGAGGCGGCGGTTCGCCTGGGTGACGCGGCGCTTGCCGATACGCTGGGTGCAGAGCTCACTCTCGTAGCGCGGCGTGAGCGAGTCGACGACCAGCGCGTGCACGCCGAGTCCGTTGAAAAGCACGGCGTAGTCGGTGAACCGCCGCGCCAGCGCGCCGCTGCGCTCGTGCACGCCGCTGCAACCGTGCAGCAGCACGACGGTGCGCGCCGGCGCCGACGAGGCGGCGGCGAAGAAGTAGCCGGTCAGGACCACGGGCGCGTTGCCGGGGCCGTCGAGGCTGGGGAAGGACACGAGTTCCTGCGCCCGCGCCGTGGCGCCGGCGCCCAGCGTCATCAGCAGGAACAGCAGGACGGCGAGCGCCTTCACCTTGGCGGCGCCGATCATCATGGGGCGGGTCCGCGGCGGCGGTAATGGAGGAAGATTTCGTCGCCCTCGACCTCGGCGCTCAGCAGTGCGAGCCGGCGCAGGCCGTCGCGGTCGAAGCCCTCGCCGTCGGCCAGCGTCGGTGCCGGGCCGCCGACGATCAGCGGGCAGAGCGTCACGTGCAGCTCGTCGAGCGCATCGGCGGCCAGGAACTGAAACAGCAGGTCGCCGCCGGCCTCGACGAGCAGCCGCTCGACGCCCCGCGCCGCAAGCCGGGACAGCATCCAGTCGACCGGCAGATCGCCCTCGCCTGCCCAGCCTTCGCACTCCACCGCCATCGGCGCCGGCAGCGACGAGGTGCGGGTCAGAAAGAGCGGCCGGATCGCCGGATCGGCGAGAAAGTCGGTGTCGAACGGCACGTTCAGCGAGCGCGTCACGACCACGTTCCAGGGCCGCCCGCTCAGCCGGCCGCGATCGGCTTCGTCCGGCAGCGCCGGGTGCGGCCAGTTGCGAAAGGTGGCGCCGCCGACGAGCACCGCGTCGGCCTCGCAGCGCAGCCGGCTCATGCGCGCATGGTCGCGCGCGCTGCCGAAGAAGGTGAAGCGCTTCTCGCGCGTGTTGATGCGGCCGTCGAGGGCGATGGCCGTGTTGCTGACGACCTTCACCGAGGGCCTAGCGTCGACGCGTGATCCTCACGCCGGCCCATTCGAGCCCCTGCACCGGCGGTCGCTTCCTCACGCTCACCGTCACGTGATCGACCAGCACATTGCGCAGCGCCACCTCGGCCATCACCTCGGCGACGCGCTCGATGAGCAGGAATTCGCGGCCCTGCACCGTGTCGATCAACTCGTAGGCGAGCCGGTAGTCGACCGTCTTCTCGAGGTCGTCGGCCACGCCGGCCTCGCCCAGGCCCGGACAGAAGAGATGCAGGTCGCAGCGAAGCGACTGCGGCGTGGCGCGCTCGGGGTCGGTGCAGCCGACGCGGCATGGCACCTCGAGCCCTTCGATCATCAGGCAGTCCATCGTGTCCATCAGGCGTGCTCCTCGACCCAGCCCGCCACCGAGGCGAGCGCCTCGCCGAGCCGCGACGGGTCGCTGCCACCGGCCATCGCCATGTCGGCCTTGCCGCCGCCCTTGCCCCCGACCTGGCTGGCGACGTAGCTGACCAGCTCGCCGGCCTTCACCCGCGCCGTGCTGTCGGCCGTGACGCCGGCCGCGATCTGCACCCGACCGCCCTCGACCGCGGCAAGCACCACGACCGCCGTCTTCAGCTTGTCCTTCAGCTTGTCGAGCGTGTCGCGCAGGGCCCTTGCGTCGGCACCGTCGAGGCGGGCCGCGAGCACCTTGAGGCCCTTGACGTCGACGGCCTGCTGGGCCAGGTCGCTGCCCTGCGTCGAGGCGAGCCGGCCCTTCAGCGCGGCGAGCTCCTTCTCGAGCGAGCGCACCTGCTCGAGCACCTGCTCGACGCGTGCCGGCACCTCGGCCGGCGCCGAGCGCAAGGCGCCGGCGAGGCGGTGCAC
>CAXSEJ010000066.1:0-11333 GCA_964236395.1 uncultured Rhizobacter sp. | reverse complement strand
CGTCAGCCCGAAGTGGGTGCCGCAGATGGCCGACAACGCGGCCGTGATGGCCGGCATCGAGCGGCGGCCCGGCGTGCGCTACTCGGTGCTGATCCCGAACATGAAGGGCCTCGACGCCGCGCTCTCGGCACCGCGCGCGCAGTGGCCCGACGAGATCGTCGTCTTCGCGGCCGCGAGCGAGGCCTTCAGCCAGAAGAACATCAACTGCTCGATCGCCGAGAGCGTCGAGCGCTTCCGGCCGGTGGTGGCGGCGGCGAAGTCGCACGCCATCAAGGTGCGCGCGGCGGTCTCGGTCGCGCTCGGCTGCCCGTACCAGGGCGAGGTGAGCGCCGACGAGGTCGAGCGCGTCGTGCGGCTGATGAAGGACATCGGCGTCGAGCACTGCGGCATTGCCGACACCATCGGCGTCGGCACGCCGAAGAAGGTGCAGGCGGCGATGGAGCGGGCGCTCCGGCACTTCGAGGTCGCCGAGGTGAGCGGCCATTTCCACGACACCTACGCCCAGGGCGTCGGCAACGTCTACGCCGCGCTCGAGGTCGGCGTGTCGACCTTCGACGCCAGCGTCGCCGGCCTCGGCGGCTGTCCCTACGCCAGGGGCGCGACCGGCAACGTCGCCACCGAAGACGTGCTGTTCCTGCTCGACGGGCTCGGCATCGAGACCGGCGTCTCGCTCGACGGCATCGTCGACGCCGCGGCGTTCATCTCCGGCGTGCTCGGCAGGAAGCCGGTGTCGCGCTCGGCCAACGCGCTGCTCGCGAAGCGGGCGAGCGCGAGCGCAGCGGCGTAATTTCTTCTCGATTCGCCGGCGCCGACGCGCTGAACTCGTGGCCTACGCGCTGGCTTCGCCGAGGAGCTTGTCGAGGGTGATCGGCAGCTCGCGCACCCGCTTGCCGCAGGCGTTGTAGATCGCGTTGGCCACCGCCGCGGCGGTGCCGGTGATGCCGATCTCGCCGATGCCGTGGGCGCCCATCGGCGCGTGCGGGTCGGCGATGTCGGTCCAGATGACGTCGATCTCGGGCACGTCCATGTGCACCGGCACGTGGTACTCGGCCAGGCTCGGGTTCATGACCCGGCCGTTGCGCTCGTCGAGCTGCGTTTCCTCCATCAGCGCCGCGCCGAGCCCCATGATGATCCCGCCGCGGAACTGGCTCGTCGCCGTCTTGGCGTTGAGGATGCGGCCGCAGTCGAACGAGCCGAGGAAGCGGCTCACCCGCGGCTCGCCGGTGACGGCGTTGACGCGCACCTCGCAGAACATGGCGCCGAAGGAATGCATCGACCAGTGCTGCGTCTCGAGCGGCGGCGGTGCCGTGCCCTCGACGCTCAGCTCGTCCTTCTTCGCGCTCGACAGCAGCGACGCATAGCTCTCGCGCCGCGACGGCTCGTCGATCTTGCACAGCGCGCCGTCGCGGCCTTCCACCTCGGCCGGCTTCAGGCCGTGCAGCGGCGAATCCTTGCCGGCGTGCTTGAGCAGCTCGGCGACGAGCTCGGCCTGCGCCGCCATCACCGCCATGCCGATCGAGGCGCTCTGCTGCGAGCCGCCGGCGAGCACCACGCCGGGGAAGCGCGAGTCGCCGTAGCAGACCTGCACCCGCTCCATCGGCAGCCCGAGCCGCTCGGCGGTGACCTGCGTCTGCGCCGTGGCCGTGCCCATGCCCATCTCGTGGGCCGCGATCTCGACCTTGACGCGGACCTCGTCGCCGCCATCCGCGCCGGCGTGCTTCGTGAGCGTGATGCGCGCCGCGCCGCCCGGCATGCGGTAGTACGGGTAGGTGGCGGTGGCGCAGCCGACGCCGACGAGCCATTCGCCTTCGCGGCGCATGCCGGGCCGGGCCTGGCGCCGGCTCCAGCCGAAGCGCTCGGCGCCGGCGTGCCACGCCTCGACGATGTGGCGCGACGAGAACGGCGTGCCGGTGGTCGGGTCTTTCTCGGGCTCGTTGCGCAGGCGCAGCGCGATCGGGTCCATGGCCATCGCGTCGGCCAGCTCGTCGACGCCGCATTCGAGCGCGAAGGTGCCCACCGCCTCGCCCGGGGCGCGCATGAAGGTGTTGGCCACCATGTCCATCTTGGCCACCTGCACGTCGAGCAGGAAGGTCTCGGCGGCGTACATCGAGCGCGTGCCGACGATGAACGGCTCGGGCATGTTGTTGTGCGCGGTCATGGTCACCGTGCCGGTGTGGATCAGCGCGTCGAAGCCGCCGTCGGCCTGCGCGCCGATGGCCAGGCGCTGCTCGGTGCTGGTGCGCCCGCCGACGATGCGGCCCACGCCCTCGCGCGACAGCATGAGGCGCACCGGCCGGCCGGCGAGCTTCGAGGCTGCCGCAGCCAGTATCTGGTGGTGCCACATCGTCTTGCCGCCGAAGCCGCCGCCGACGTACGGCGAGGTGACATGGACCTGGTCTTCCTTCAGCCCGAAGATCTCGGCCATCGACGCGGCCATGTGCGCCACCGCCTGCGACGCGTCGTGGATGGTCAGCTCGTCGCCCTTCCAGGCCAGCGTCGCGGCGTGCAGCTCGATGGCGCTGTGGTTGTGGCGCGGTGTGCGGTAGATGGCGTCGATCCGGTGCGGCGCCGCGGCCAGCGCCTTTTCGGCGTCGCCGGTCTTCACGTGCTGCGGCTCGCCCTGGAACAGCGCCGTTTCGGTGCCGCGCTCCTTCGCCGCCGCCACCGAGGTGACGGCCGGCGCAGCGGCGTAGGTGGCGCGGATCAGCGACTTGGCGTGGTCGGCCTGCTCCTGCGTCTCGGCCAGCACGAGCGCGATCGGCTCGCCGTTCCAGTGGATGCGGTCGCTCTGCATCACCGGCAGGTCGCTGCTGCCGGCCGCCTTCGAGCTCGACATGAAGAGCGGCGGCGCCTTCATCTTCGGCGCGTTCCTGTAGGTCATCACGAGCACGACACCGGGCGCTGCCTCGGCCGCGGCCGTGTCGAGCGTGGCGATGCGGCCCTTCGCGACGGTGCTGTAGGCGAGGGCGGCGCAGACCATGCCCTCCATCGCGAACTCGGCGGCGAAGCGGGCCTGGCCCTGCACCTTGAGCGGCCCGTCGAGGCGCGACACCGGCTGGCCGATCAGGCCATGCTTGCGCGCGATCATCGGATCGGGCCGGCCGCCCGGCATCCAGGCGTCGGGCGCGTGCTCGACCACTGCCTTCATCACCGTGTGCACGGCGCCTTGCACGGCCGTCTTGATCTCGCTCATGCGCTTTCTCCCGTCGGTTCGTTGCCGGCCAGCGAGCCGAGCACGGCGACGATCGTTCGCCGGGCGAGCTCGATCTTGAAGCCGTTGTGCAGCAGCGGCCGGGCGTCGGCCAGCTCGGCCTCGGCGGCCGCCCGGAAGCTCTCCGTCGTGGCCGGGCGGCCCTTCAGCGCCGCCTCCGCCTTCCAGGCGCGCCACGGCTTGTGGGCAACGCCGCCGAGCGCCAGCCGCACGTCTTTCACCGTGCCGCCCTCGACCTCGAGGGCGGCGGCCACCGAGACCAGCGCGAAGGCATAGCTCGCCCGGTCGCGCACCTTGCGGTAGGTCGAGCGCATGGCCGCAGGCAGGGCCGGCAGCGCGACGGCGGTGATCAGCTCGCCGGGCTCGAGCAGCGTCTCGATCTCGGGGTGGTCTTCGGGCAGCCGGTGCAGGTCGGTCAGCGCCAGGGTCCGTTCGCCGCGCGCGCTTTGCAGATGGACCACGGCGCCGAGGGCGGCGAGGGCCACGCACATGTCGGACGGATGGGTGGCGACGCACGACGGCGACGCGCCCAGGATGGCGTGGCTGCGGTTGAAGCCGTCGAGGGCGTCGCAGCCCTGGCCCGGCTCGCGCTTGTTGCAGCGCGCGCCGTCGTCGTCGTAGAAGTAGGTGCAGCGGGTGCGCTGCAGGAGGTTGCCGCCCACCGTGGCCATGTTGCGGATCTGCGCCGAGGCGCCGGCGACGATGGCCCGCGACAGCAGCGGGTAGCGGGTGCGCACCGTGCGATGCGCGGCGAGCGCCGTGTTGCGCGCCGCGGCGCCGACAAGGACGCTTCCGTCGGCCCTCTCCTCGATCGCGCTCGACAGGCCGGTGACGTCGACCAGCGCCGCCGGGCGCTCGATCGTCTCGCGCATGAGGTCGACCAGGTTGGTGCCGCCGCCGAGGTACATCGCCTGCGGCTGGGTGCCGAGCCGCACCGCTTCGGCGGCGCTGGCGGCGCGGGTGTAGGCGAAGGGCGTCATGCCGCCGCTCCGGCAACGGTTTCCGAGATCGCCGCGACGATGCCGTTGTAGGCGCCGCAGCGGCACAGGTTGCCGCTCATGCGCTCGCGCAGCTCGTCGTGGCTGGGTGCGATGGCCTCGGCCGAGAGGTCGGCCGTGACGTGGCTCGGCACGCCGCGGCGCAGCTCGTCGGCCATGCCGATGGCCGAGCAGATCTGCCCCGGCGTGCAGTAGCCGCACTGGAAGCCGTCGTGCTCGACGAACGCCTGCTGCAGCGGATGCAGCGCGCCGTCGGCCGACAGGCCCTCGATCGAGGTGATCGCGCGCCCCTCGTACTGCACCGCGAGCGCCAGGCACGACAGGATGCGCTCGTGGCCATCGACGAGCACCGTGCAGGCACCGCAGGCGCCCTGGTTGCAGCCCTTCTTGGTGCCGCTGAGATGAAGGTGCTCGCGCAGCAGGTCGAGCAGGGAGACACGGGGGTCGCTCGGCAGCTCGGCAGTGGCGCCGTTGACGGTCAGGGGCACGGTGAATCCTTCGAAGTCGCAGGACGATTCCGCAGCAATTCGCGGTCCCGGACCCGCACCGATGGGCCGCCGCGACCGGCTACTTCTCGACGAAGGCCCGCTCGATGACGTAGTCGCCGGCCTGGCCGATGCCGGCCGAGATCGTGAAGCCGGCGACATCGAGCACGGCGCGCATGTCCTTGAGCATCGCCGGGCCGCCGCAGATCATCGCCCGGTCGCGCGCCGGGTCGATCTGTGGAAAGCCGATGTCGCTGCACAGCTTGCCGTTGGCGATGAGGTCGGGCAGGCGGCCCTGGTTGCGGAACGGCTCGCGCGTCACCGTCGGGTAGTAGACGAGCTGGTCGCGCACCTGCTCGCCGAGATGGTCGTGGCGCGGCAGCTCGTGCGCGATGAGGTCGGCGTAGGCCAGCTCGTCGACCTTCCTCACGCCGTGCACGAGCACGACCTTCTCGAAGCGCTCGTACACGTCGGGGTCGCGGATGAGGCTCATGAACGGCGCCAGCCCGGTGCCGGTGGCGAACAGGTAGCAGTTCCGGCCCGGCAGCAGATCGGTGAGCACCAGCGTGCCGGTGGGCTTGCGGCCGATGAGCACGTCGTCGCCGGGCCTCAGGTGCTGCAGCCGCGAGGTCAGCGGGCCGTCCTGCACCTTGATGCTGAAGAACTCGAGGTGCTCTTCGTAGTGCGCGCTGGCAATCGAATAGGCGCGCAGCAGCGGCCGGTCGTCGACGAGCAGGCCGACCATCACGAAGTGGCCGCTCTCGAAGCGCAGGCTTGGGCCGCGGGTGCAGGTGAAGGTGAAGAGGGACTCGTTCCAGTGGTGGACGGAGAGGACTTTCTGGGTGTCGTAGGCGGCCATGCGCGCATTGTCCGCAATCGACATTCGTCCCGGGCCGCACGCTTATGCTTGCGGCGGTGACGACCTCCTACGCGCGGCCCGATTCAGTCGCCGCGGCGGCGCAGCTGCTGGCGGCCGGCCGCTGGTCGGTGCTGGCCGGCGGCACCGACCTCTATGCGGCCCACGTCGGCCGGCCGCTGCCGCACCCGGTGCTCGACATCACCGCCATCGCCGGGCTGCGCGGCGTCCGGCGCGACGCGCGCGGCTGGTCGATCGGCGCGACCACGACGTGGGCCGATCTCGTCGCTGCCGACCTGCCGCCGCTGTTCGACGCGCTGAAGGCGGCCGGCCGCGAAGTCGGTGGCGTGCAGATTCAGAACGCCGGCACGATCGCCGGCAACCTGTGCAACGCCTCGCCCGCGGCCGACGGCGTGCCGGTGCTGATGGCCATGGCCGCCAGCGTGCTGCTGGCGAGCCGGCGCGGCGAGCGCGAGCTGCCGCTGGCCGCCTTCGTGCTCGGCAACCGGCGCACGGCGCTCGCCGCCGACGAGCTCGTCACCGCCGTGCGCATTCCGGCCCGTGGCGCAGGCGCGCGCTCGGCGTTCATCAAGCTCGGCGGCCGCCGCTACCTGACCATCTCGATGACGATGGTGGCGGTGCTCGTCGACCGCAGCAGCGGCTTCGCCGGCGTGGCCGTCGGCAGCTGCGCCGCCGTCGCCCAACGCCTGCCGTCCCTCGAGGCGCGGCTCGCCGCCGCGCTCGCCGCCGGGTCGCGCCTGCCCGGCCACGCCGAGCCGGCCGACCTCGCGCCCCTCGCCCCGCTCGACGACCTGCGCGCCAGCGCCGCCTACCGCCGCGACGCCACGCTCACGCTCCTGGCGCGCGCCTTGCGAAGCGTCTCCGCACCATGACCGCACGCGACCTCCCCGCAGCGCAGGTGATCCGCCTGCAGGTCAACGCCACCGCCCGCGAACTGGCCGGCGATCCGTCGCGCCGGCTCTGCGATGCCCTGCGCGACGAGCTCGGCCTCACCGGCACCAAGATCGGCTGCCACGCCGGCGACTGCGGCGCCTGCACCGTGCTGCTCGACGGTGCCCAGGTCTGCGCCTGCCTCGTCGCCGTCGGCCAGTGCGCCGGCCGCGACGTCGTCACGGTCGAAGGGCTCGCCGCGCCCGACGGCAGCCTGTCGCCGCTGCAGCGCGCCTTCGTCGCCCACGGCGCGGCGCAGTGCGGCATCTGCACGCCCGGCATGCTGATGAGCGCCGAGTCGCTGCTGCGCGCCAAGCCACGGCCGAGCGAGGCCGAGGTGCAGGACGCGCTCGCCGGCGTGCTTTGCCGCTGCACCGGCTACCGCAAGATCGTCGAGGCGGTGCTGGCGGTCGCCGCCGGCGAGGTGATCGACGCGGCCGCGCCCGCCGCCGGGCAGGCCGTGGGCGCGCGCGCCGCCCGCGTCGACGCGCCGGCCAAGGTCACGGGACGCGAGCGCTTCGGCGCCGACGCGCTGCCGGCCGCCGGCGCGGCGCCGGTGCTCTCGATGCGCGTCGTCCGCTCGCCGCACGCGCATGCCGCCTTCACCGTCGGCGACCTCGCGCCGACGTTCGCGCGCTGGCCCGGCCTCGTCGACGTGCTCACGGCGGCCGACGTGCCCCACAACGCCTTCGCGATCTTTGCCGACCTCCGCGACCAGCCCGTGCTCGCCGACGGCGTGGCCCGCTTCCGTGGCGAGGCGGTGCTGGCGCTGGTCGGCGACGCCGGGACGCTGGCCGCGATCGAGGTCGACGAGCTGCCCCTGCGCTGGCGGCCCTTGGCGGCACGCGAGAGCATCGACGCCGCGCTCGCCGCCGCGGCCGCGGGCGAGCCGGTGCACGCCCGCTACCCCGACAACGTGCTGTGCCGCGGCCGCGTCGTGCGTGGCGACGTCGCGGCGGCCACGGCCGGGGCGGCGTTCACCGCCACGTCGAGCTTCGAGACGCGGCACGTCGAGCACGCCTACATCGAGCCCGAGGCCGGCTGGGCCGAGATCGTCGAGCAGCCCGACGCGGCCGGCAGGCCGGTGCGCCGCGTGCGCGTGTTCGCCTGCACGCAGACGCCCTACATGGACCGCGACGAGATTGCCAGCGTGCTCGGCGTCGAGCCGGCGCAGGTGCACGTCGTGCCCTCGGCCATCGGCGGCGGCTTCGGCGGCAAGCTCGACCTCTCGGTGCAGCCGCTGCTCGCCGTCGCCGCCTGGAAGCTCGGCCGCGCCGTGCGCCTGGTCTACGAGCGGCCGGAGTCGATGCAGTCGAGCACCAAGCGGCACCCGGCGCGGATGACCGCCACGGCGGCCTGCGAGGCCGACGGCCGTCTCGTCGCCTGCGACTTCGCGGCCGACTTCAACACCGGCGCCTACTCGTCGTGGGGCCCGACCGTCGCCAACCGCGTGCCCATCCATGCCAGCGGCCCGTACCGCATCCCGCACGTGCGCGCCCTGACGCGCGCCGTGCTCAGCAACGACAGCATCGCCGGCGCGTTCCGCGGCTTCGGCGTGCCGCAGTCGACGCTGCTCGGCGAGCTGCTGCTCGACGAGCTGGCGGCAAAGGCGGGCATCGACGCGCTCGAGTTCCGCTACCGCAACGCGCTGGTCGCCGGCGACACCACGGCCACCGGCCAGGTGCTCGCCGCCAGCGTCGGCCTGCGCGCCTGCCTGGATGCGCTGCGCAGTGCGTGGAGCGAAGCGAACGCCATGGCCCAGATCTTCAATGCCGGCTCGGTCGGCGCCGGCTCGCCGCTGCGCCGCGGCGCCGGCATCGCCTGCATGTGGTACGGCATCGGCAACACCGTGATCGCCAACCCGTCGACGATGCGCGGTGCATTGCGCTGCGACGCGGCGCACGGCGCCCACCTCCTGCTCTACAACGGCGCACAGGAGATCGGCCAGGGCAGCGCGACCGTCATGGCGCAGATGTTCGCCGACGCGGCCGGCCTGCCGCTGGCCTGCGTGCGCCAGGTGATGGGCGACACCGACCTCACGGCCGATGCCGGCAAGTCGTCGGCGTCGCGGCAGACCTTCGTCAGCGGCAACGCGGCCCGAGGCGCCGGCACCGCGCTGCGGGCCCGGCTGCTCGGAGCCCTCGGCCTTGCCGACGTGCCGGCAGACGAGGTCGTGCTCGGGCTCGACGGCCCCCACCTGCGGGCGCTGCACGGCGGCGTCGAGGCTCGTCTCGACCTGCGCGAGCTCGATGCCGACGCCCACGGCGACCTCTTCTCGGCCAGCGGCCACTTCAACCCGCCGACGGTGCCGCTCGATGCCGACGGCCAGGGCGTGCCGTACGCCACCTACGGCTTCGCCGCGCAGATCGCCGAGCTCGAGGTCGACGTCGATCTCGGCACCGTGAAGCTGCTCCACATCCACGCCGCCCACGACGTCGGCCGGGCCATCAACCCGACGCAGGTCGAAGGGCAGATCCACGGCGGCATCGCGCAGGGCATCGGCATGGCGCTGATGGAGGAGTACGTCAACGGCAGGACCGACAACCTGCACGACTACCTCATCCCCACGGTGGGCGACGTGCCGCCGATCAGCGTGCACCTGATCGAGGACCCGGAGCCGCTGGGGCCGTGGGGCGCCAAGGGCGTCGGCGAGCCGGCGCTGGTGGCCACCGCGCCGGCGATCCTGAGCGCGATCCATGCCGCCACCGGCGTGCGCATGCGCGAGGTGCCGGTGACGCCGAGCCGGCTGCGCGCGGCCTGGCTCGCGTCGCGATGAGCGATCCGGCGTTCGCACCGCGCTCCGACGGCCAGCCGGTGGCGACCGAGCCGTTGCCCGCCAGCGTGCGCGTGGTCGCCGGCAAGGTGCGCTGCGAGGCCTGCCCGGTGCTGTGCCAGATCAGCCCGGGCAAGCTCGGCGCGTGCGACCGCTACGGCAACGTCGACGGGGTGCTCACCCGCACCGACACCTTGCAGCTCGTCGCCCGTCCGGGCGCGGACCTCGTCGCCTGGCAGGCGGCCCAGGGCGGCGCCTGGGACGGTTCCCTGCTCGACCCCGCCACCCACGGCGATGCGCCGGTGTTCGTGTCGGGCGTCGGCGCCACGACGACCTACCCGGACTACAAGCCGGCCCCCTTCATCGTCTCGTCGCAGCACGAGGGCATCGACCTCGTCACCGTGGTCACCGAGGGCATCTTCAGCTACTGCAGCTTCAAGGTGAAGATCGACACCGACCGCTACCTCGGCCCCGAGCAGGCGACGGTGCGCCACCGCGGCGAGGCGGTCGGCCACGTCAGCACGATCGAGTACGGCTCGCAGTTCCTGGCCCTCGGCGGCGTGCACCACCTCACCGGCGGCTCGAAGCGCGAAGGCCGCATCGCCTGCGACATGATGATGGCGCTGGGCAACAAGGAGCCGGTCGAGCTCGCGATCGAGGGCGGCGCGACGCTCGTCGTCGCCGCCGACAAGGCGCCGATCGTCGACGGCGCCCTGGAAAAGCGCATGCGCGTCGGCTGCGGCTCGGCGGCCATCGGCATCTTCGCGCCGCAGTGGTTCGGCCATGCCGACGAGGTGGTGGTGGTCGACGACCACATCACCGGCGTGCTGAGCGAGCACCAGGCCGGCAAGTTCCTCGGCATGGCGCCCACCGGCATCGTCATGCGCGGCCGCCGCTCGACGCCCGGGCGCTACTTTCAGGTGGCCCAGCCGGGCGCCGGCTGGGGCGGCACCGACATCGTCGACCCGCTGGCCATCGTCGAGGGCTGGGAGGCCGACCGCGGCGCCCGGCCCGGCCTGCGCCTGCTCATGGTCTCGACCACCGGCGAAGACGCCGCCTGGTTCGTGCTCGACGAGCAGCTCGTGCCGCGCCGCGCCGACATGCCGATCGAGGTGGCGCGGGTCGTCGAGCGCATCGGCGAGAACTGCGAGCCCTCGCTCTGCTCGGTGCTCTACGTCGCCGGCGCCGGCGGGAGCCTGCGCGCCGGGGTCACCGAGAACCCGATCGCGCTCACCCGATCGATCAAGAAGCTGCTCGTCAGCGTCACCTGCGGCGGCGCGCCGGTGTACGTCTGGCCCGGTGGCGGCATCACGGTGATGGTCGACGTGGCGAAGATGCCGGCCAGAAGCTTCGGTTCGGTGCCCACGCCGGCCATCGTCTCGCCGATCGAATTCACGATGCGCGCCGACGATTACCGGGCGCTCGGCGGCCATGCCGGCCACGTTCGCCGGCTCGCCGACGTGGTGGCCGCCGGCGGCTGGCAGGTCGTCGAGGCCGACGCAGCCAACCCGTGGCCGCTCGACCGGGCGCGCTTTCGGGGGGCCTGAACGGCGCCACGGAAGGGGGCGGTCGGGCCAATAATGGCCCGGCATGCAACCGGACCCGCGTCTCCTCTCCGCCCTCGGCGACCTGGCGTTCGACAGCGCCACGCGGCTCTACCGGCTGGAGGGCGAGGGCGGGCTGTCCGAGCTGCTGGTCGAGTCGTGGAGCCTGCGCGAAGCGCTCGACGAGCCGTGGACGCTCGAGCTCGCCGCGCTCTCGCTCGACGCCGGGCTCGACCTGCAGGCGATGCTCGGCGCCAGGGCCACGCTGCAGATCGCACTGGCCGACGGCAGCCTCGAGCCGCGCAGCGGCATCGTCTTCGCCGCCGCCGCGGAGGAGAGCGACGGCGGCTTCGCCCGCTATCGCCTCACGCTGCGCCCGTGGACGGCCCTGCTCGCCCATTCGCGCCGCAGCGCGGTGTGGCAGGAGAAGACGACGATCGAGATCGTCGAAGCCGTCTTCCACCGCTACCCCGCGCACGCCCACTGGCGCTGGGCCGACGACGTCGCCGCGCACC
>CAXSEJ010000065.1:0-11372 GCA_964236395.1 uncultured Rhizobacter sp. | reverse complement strand
GGCAGCAGCAGGCAGAGCAGGAACAGCACGTGGTCGTAGCCGCCGAGGATGTGGCGGATGCCTTCGACCAGGAACGAGCCGTGCGTCGCCGTCGCCGCCGGTGCTGGGGCGGATGCCGACGCGGCGGCCCGCGACGAGGATTGCGCTCGAGCCGCCGGCTCGAGCACGCTGACCTGCACGTCCGCGCCCGGGCGCTGCACCTTGGCGATGCCACGATGGGTCGGATCGACGTCGACGAACAGCGAGTAGGCGATGTTCGGCGACGTGGGCAAGGTACACGTGGAAGCGAGCCGGAGCACGGCATAGGCGCCGTCGTTGCGGCGCTCGAGGGCGCGGCCGGCCGGCGTCAACGGGCAACCCTCGATCGCCAGATGGCTCATTGCATAGGCCTCGATCCGCGGCCAGGCCGTGCGCACTTCGCCCCAGGTGAGCTTGCCGTCGGCGTCGGCATCGAGATCGAGGGCCACGTCGAGGTCGCGCAGCGCGATGTCCCAGCGCAGCTCGAGCCGACCGGGCGCAGCGGCGATCTGCAGGTAGGAGTCGCTCGACTTGTGGGCCTGCGCCGGGGCCACGAAGGCGATGCACAGCGCGGCGAGCGCCCAGCGGACGACCACACGGGCTTGCGCCGAGGGCGATCTACAGCAAGGCATCGATGCGTCGGTCGTGCAGGCCTTGGGCCTGCTTCAGCCGCCGGACTTCGTCGATGGCCTCGGCCCGGCCGCTCGCCCGGGCCGCCTGGGCGAAGACGAGCAGGTCGAGCGGCTCGCGCTGACGCGCGACGTTGCCTCTTGCCAGCGTCAGTGCCGGCTCCGGAGCGCGCTCGACGAAGAGCGCAAACATGGCCTGCTCGCGGCCATGGAACACGCGTGCCTCCGGCCGCTCGTTGGCAAGCGCGATGCGATCGCGCATCTCGGCCACGTCACGCTGCGCTGCCGGCGCGTGGGCGTTGGCGAGGGTGCCCGCGATGGCGAGGCGGAGCACGACCGTGTCGGAGCGGTTCTCTGCCTGCAGCAGCCGCAGCGCTTCGGCCGGGCGGTTCTGCGCGATCAGGAAATCGGCATACGCGACACGCACGTAATTGTCGGGCGCCAGACCCAACACCGCGCGGTAGGCGGCATCGGCGGCGAGCGGACGACCGTCGCGCTCTTCGAGCTCGGCCAGCGAGGTGGTGAGCCAGCCGCGCGCTGCCTCGGAAAGGGCGGCACCGGCGAGCAATCGCTGCAATTCCTGACGGGCCGCCGCCGTGTGGCCACGCAAGGCCGCGTTCTCGGCGAGGCAACCGGCACCGTAGACGGCAGAGCCGCTCGCCACGACCTCCCGGCACGCCTGATCCGAATCGGCGTAGCGGCCCTGCACCCGAAGCACCGTGGCCAGTGTGAGCCAGGTCTGCGGCTGGCGGGCGCCGGGGCGCGCGAGCAGCAGGCGCAGGCTGGCGACCGATGCGTCGAAGTCGTGCAGATACTGCTGCAGCGTGGCGCGCATGAACAGCACGTCGGCAGGCGACGTGGCCGGGTCGGGCCAGGGGCCCAAGGTGGCGAGCGCCAGGCCGGCGAAGCGCGGGTCGCCGGATGCATGCGCCTGATCGAGGTAGCTGCGCGCGACGGCGAGGGCGAGCTGGGCGTTGCCCGGCTCCGCAGCCAGGCGCTTGCGCATCTGCCGAGCTTCGTCGCGATTGCCTGCGACGGCGGGAAGGACCTCGATGACCTCATCGTCCCGGGTCGGCGTGATCGGGGTCGCCGACAGGTTCGTCGCGCACGCGAGCAAAAAAAGACCGGCTGCCAGGGCGCCGGTCCGGATCGTGGACAAGGACATTGCCGTCATCCTAAAGGGCGGCGGGCTCTCACGCCGCCGTCGCTCAATCGACCACCTTGGGTTCGGTCGTCTCGTCGGGCGGGCCGGTCACCGAAGCCGTGTCGACCCGAAGGCACCTCCGACGTGGCCGGCGGCATAGGTGATGTCTTCCTTGCCGTCGCCGTTGTTGTCCACGTGGATCTCGTACAGGGCTTTCGAGTCCAGCTTGAAGTAGTTCGGACCGCCGTACGCGTCTTGAAGCGGCAGGTAGTTGGCGACCAGCGTCACATAGCCGGTGCGGCCCGCTTCGTAGCTGTTGAACATGTAGAAGTCGGTGGCGTCGACCTTGGGCGTGCCGGTGATGGCCGGGGCTTCGCGGTGGCTCGACGCTTGCGCGGGCATCGAGGCCGCGGCGAACAGGGAGGCGACGGCGACGCCGGGCGACAGGCGCAGGCGGCGAGATCGGCTGCCGAGCTCAGCCGGCCGAGCGCAAGGCGGTCTTCAGCTCGGTGCCGATCTCGGGCTTGGCCGCGTACGGGTCGGTCGGATTGCGGCTCTGCATGATGTCCTCGAGCCGCGTCTGCACGCTCGAAAGCGCATGCGGGTGGCTGAAGACGTAGAAGCGGTCGGCGTCGACCGCATCGAACACGTACTGGGCGATGTCGGCCGCGCTCAGCTTGCCGCGCCCGACCGCCCGGTCGTTCATCGCCTTGCCGATGAGCTGGCTGCGCGTCGGCTGGTCGGCCGCCAGCGAGCCGGGCCGATTGCGCTCGCTCGAGGTGATGCCGGTGGGCACGAAGAACGGGCACAGCACCGAGGCACCGATCTGGTCGGTGACCAGGCGCAAGTCCTGGTACAGCGTCTCGCTCATCGCCACGACGGCGTGCTTGCTGACGTTGTAGACGCCCATGGTCGGCGCGTTGATGAGGCCGGACATCGATGCCGTGTTGACGATGTGGCCCTCGTACGCCGGGTCCTTCGCCGCGGCGGCCAGCATCATCGGCGTGAACACGCGCAGGCCGTGAGCGACGCCCATGAGGTTGACGCCGATGACCCATTCCCAGTCGGCGACCGTGTTCTCCCAGATGAGGCCGCCGGCGCCGACGCCGGCGTTGTTGAAGACGAGATGCGGCGCGCCGAAGCGCTCCTGCACCGCGCGGCCGAGCGCGTCGACCTCGTCGGCGCGGGCGACGTCGAGCCGGTGGGCCAGCACGGCGGCGCCGGTGGCGCCGATCTCGGCGGCGGCCCGCTCGAGCGCGTCGGCCTGGACGTCGGCCATGACGACGTTCATGCCGCGGCGCGCCGCGATGCGCGAGGCCTCGAGGCCGAAGCCCGATCCCGCGCCGGTGATGACCGCGGTGCGGCCCTTGAAGTGCTTCATGAGGCGTCTCCCTTGTTTGCCTTGAGGTGGTATCCGATGCGCGGGAAGTGGACCCGGACGGTGCCGGCGCGCGGGTCGTCGCGCTCGACCACGATTTCGTCGCCGCCGAGGCCGACGAGCCGGCCGGCGATCTCGTCGTGCGCGTAGTCGGCGGCGGCCACGGTGACTTCGTCGCCGGCAGCCAGCGACTGGTGTGGGGCCACGAAGGCGGGGGCGTGCCCCGTCGACTGCCGTGCGAGCTCGATCGCTTCGCCG
Source organism: uncultured Rhizobacter sp. (assembly GCA_964236395.1). Lineage (GTDB taxonomy): Bacteria > Pseudomonadota > Gammaproteobacteria > Burkholderiales > Burkholderiaceae_C > Schlegelella_A. Next base: position 7,945 of record CAXSEJ010000065.1, on the reverse strand, counting down.
CTGCCCAGGGGTGAAGGCGTGCCATGGCCGAACGACGCCACGCGTTCGTACCAGGCGCAGACGCGGGCGAAGGGCGCCAGGCGGACCGCGACGGGCGGGGCCAGCCGCACGAACCAGATCGATTGCGCCGCGGCAAAATCGGCGATGCACGGCAGCGCGCCGAGCAGGAACGGCCGGTCGTCGCCGAGCAAGGCGTCGAGGCGGGCGACGTAGGCGTCGAGCATGGCGCCGGCGTCGGCCAGCGGTGCCCGCCGCAGCGACGGGTTCATCGCCGCCCGATCGGCGCCGAACGCCTTCATGAATTCGGGCGGTGCTTCGGCGAAGATGTGCGCCACGCCGGCCGGCTGCAAGGTGAACGGAACTGCGGCCCAGAACAAGGCGCCATCGGCCCACTGAGCCACGATGTCGTCGAGCCCGGCCGTGGCCTCGGGATAGAGCGGCGGCGCGGGCGCGAGGCGGTCGATGACGCGGCACACGAGCGCCGAGTCGCAGTAGATGTCGGCACCGATCTGCAGGAAGGGCGTGCGCCGGTAGCCGCCCGTCAGAGCCACGACGTCGGGCTTGGGCAGCATCACCGGCACGATCACCGAGCGCCAGGCCAGCTGCTTCATGCCCAGGACGAGGCGGACCTTCTCCGAGAAAGGCGAGCCCTTGTAGTGGTGGAGGATGAGCTCGCTCATGCTGCGGCCACCGTCAGGCGAGCTTGACGAGCTGCTTGCCGAAATTGCGGCCCTTGAGCAGGCCGAGAAAGGCTTCGGGCGCGGCTTCCAGGCCCTCGGCCACGCTCTCTCGGTACTTCAGCTTGCCGCTGCCGACCAGCGTGCCGAGCTCGCCGAGCGCTTCCGGCCAGACGTCCATGTGCTCGCTGACGATGAAGCCCTCGATCGTCAGGCGAGACTGCAGGATCAACTGCGGCTGCTGCAGCGGGATCGGCCCGCCGTCGTAGCCGCTGATCATTCCGCACAGGGCGATGCGGCCGAAGGCGTTCATGCGCGCCAGCGTCGCGTCGAGCACGGCTCCGCCGACGTTCTCGAAGCAGCCGTCGACGCCGTCGGGAGTCGCTTCCTTCAGCGCCTGGTAGAGCGCCTTGCCATCAGCGCTCTTGCCCATGACGGCCTTGTAGTCGACGCACGCGTCGAAGCCGAGCTCGCCAGTGACGTAGGCGCACTTGTCGGGCCCGCCGGCGATGCCCACGGCGCGGCAGCCGCGTGCCTTGGCGAGCTGGCCGACGACGCTGCCCACGGCGCCGCTTGCCGCGCTGACCACGATCGTCTGCCCCGGCTTCGGCTGGCAGATCCTGGTCAGGCCGTACCACGCCGTCACTCCCGGCATGCCCACCGCTCCGAGATAGGCCGGGAGCGGCACGTGCGTGGTGTCGACCTTGCGCAAGGTGCCCGGCGTGCCGCCCTCGAGGAGCGCGTACTGCTGCCAGCCGCCGAAGGCGACCACCTGGTCGCCGACGGCGTAGCGCGGGTGCTTCGAGGCCACGACCTCTCCGGCCGTGCCGCCCTGCATCACCTGGCCGAGCGGCTGCGGCTGGGCGTAGCTCTTGGCGTCGTTCATGCGGCCGCGCATGTAGGGGTCGAGGCTCAGGTAGTGGTTGCGCACCAGCACCTGGCCGTCGCCCGGGTCCGAAATCGCAGCCTCGACGAGCGCGAAGTTGGCGGCCTCGGCCTCGCCCTGCGGCCGCGAGACGAGATGGATCTGCTTGTTGACCTGCGACATGGGGCTTCCCTGTGGCTATTCCCTGTGACCATTCCTGTGACTACGCTGACGCGTCGAGGCGTGGGATGCGCCTGGCGCCCGCCGGCGGGCGCTTGACGTACTTGAACGTGCCGGTGGCATGGGCGATGAGCAGGCCGTCCACGTCGTACACCGAGCCTTCGCAAAATGCCAGCGATGCGGTGCGGTGCATACGCCGGCCCCTGCCGAGCAGCCGGCCGAGGCCGGGGCGCATGAAGCTGGTCTTCATCTCGACCGTGACCACGGCCGACGTTTCACCCACCCCCTGCCCGTCGAGGCTGAGTGCCGCGTGCGCCATGGCCACGTCGAGCAGCGTCATGGTCGCACCGCCGTGCGCCACGCCCGAGGAGTTCGTGAGGGCGTCATGCAGTGGCAGCGCGATGTCCGCCTCGCCGTTGCCCAGACGCAGCAGCTCGAAGCCGAGGTGCTCGACGAAGGGGATGTGGACGAGGAACTTCAACCGGAGTCAGCCCGTGATGATGGCCGAGACGCCGCCGTCGATCGGCAGGATCTGCCCGGTGATGTGCTTGCCGGCCTGTGAGGCGAAGAGCAGCGTCGCGCCCTTCAGGTCGTCGTCGTCGCCCACGCGCAGCAGCGGCGCGTGCGAGGCGAGCACGTCGGCGCCGACGCGATCGAACGTGCCCTTGGTCATCTTGCTCGGGAACATCCCCGGCGCCAGCGCATTGACGTTGATGTTGTACTTGCCCCATTCGCCGGCGAGCGTGCGGGTGAAGTTCACGACCGCGGCCTTGCTCGTGTTGTAGGCCAGCATGGCCATGTCGGCACTGTTGCCGGCCAGGCCGGCGATCGAGGCGACGTTGATGATCTTGCCCTGCCGGCGCGGGATCATGCTGTGCTTGCCGATCATCTGGCTCATGAGGAAGATCGAGCGCACGTTCAGGTTCATGACCTTGTCCCAGGCTTCGAGCGGGTGGTCCTCGGCCGCCGCGCCCCAGGTCGCGCCAGCGTTGTTGACCAGGATGTCGACCTGACCGAGCCGGGCGATCGCGTCCTGCGACACGCGCACGATCTCGCTCGGCTGGCTGGCATCGGCCGCGATCCATATCGCCTCGATGCCCTTGCCCTTCAGCTGCGCCGCGGCCTCCTCGAGGTCGGCCGCCTTGCGCGAGGTGAGCATCACCCGGGCGCCGGCCTCGCCCAGCGCCTCGGCGATCTGCAGGCCGAGGCCCCGCGAGCCGCCGGTGATGAGCGCAGTCTTGCCGGCGAGATCGAACAGTTGGGTGATGGGTGTGCTCATGGCGATGTCCAGGTGGAGGATTTCAGGAGTCGGTGCGGTCGGGCATGCGGGACCGTACCCAGATCAGCACGAGGCCGACGGCCACCGCGATCGAGCCGATCACCACCGTGGGCCAGCCGAACGAGGCGCCTTGCCGCTGGCCCGCGAAACCGAGCGACGCCAGGCCCATGCCGCCGTAGACGAGCACCCAGATGGCGAGCTCGAAGCGGCGCATCGGCAGCTTCAAAACGAGGCCTCGGCCATCGTCCGGCAGGTGTCGTCGCGCGACTCGACGACACCGAGCCAGGCCGCCATGCGGGGCAGCTCGTAGTGAAAGAAGTAGCGGCAGGCGGCGAGCTTGCCGCGCATGACGTCGCCGGCCGGGCGCTGCGCCGCGACGACGGCGACGTCGAGCCACACCCACGCCAGCACCATGTGGCCGAAGGCCTGCAGGTAAGGCGTCGCGTTCGCCAGCGCTTCCTCGGCCGAGCCGGTCGACCAGGCCGACCGCGTCGCCGCCGCGATGCGCTCGGCAGCGGCGCCGAGCGCCACCGCATGGCCGGCGAGCGCTGCCACGCCGACGGCGCGCGCCACGGTCTCGTCGATCGCGGCGCGCAGCGCCGTCAGGCCAGCGCCGCCGTCCATCACGACCTTGCGGCCGAGCAGGTCGAGCGCCTGGATGCCGTGCGTGCCCTCGTGGATCATGTTCAGGCGGTTGTCGCGCCAGTACTGCTCGACCGGAAAGTCGCGCGTGTAGCCGCAGCCGCCGAGCACCTGGATCGCCAGGCTGTTCGCCTCCAGGCACCACTCGCTCGGCCAGCTCTTGGCGATGGGCGTCAGCACCTCGAGCAGGAGATGGGCGCGCGCCTTGGCGTCGTCGCTCCCGGTATGCAGCTCGTCGACGAGCCGGGCGCAGTAGAGCTCGAGCGCCAGGGCACCTTCGCAGTAGCTCTTCTGCGCCAGCAGCATGCGCTTGACGTCGGCGTGCTCGATGATCCGCACGGGCGGCCGCGACGCGTCCTTGCCGCCGATGCCGATGGGCCGGCCCTGCGGCCGGTTCATCGCGTAGTCGAGCGCGGCCTCGTAGCCGGCGAAGCCCAGCATCGCCGCGCCGAGCCCGACCGCGATCCGCGCCTCGTTCATCATGTGGAACATGCAACGCAGGCCCTCGCCCGGCTTGCCGACGAGGTAGCCGATGGCGCCAGGCGCGCGGTGCGGCGTGAACCTGCCCTCGCCGAAGTTGAGCAGCGTGTTCGGGATGCCGCGGTAGCCGAGCTTGTGGTTGAGCCCGGCCAGCGACACGTCGTTGCGCTCGCCGGTGAGCGCGCCGTCGGCGTCGACCAGCTTCTTCGGCACGACGAAGAGCGAGATGCCGCGCGTGCCCGGCACCAGCTTGCCGTCCTCGCCCGGAATCTTGGCCAGGACGAGGTGGACGATGTTCTCGCTCAGCTCGTGCTCGCCGTTCGAGATCCACATCTTGTTGCCGCGCAGGCGGTAGCGCGGCCCGAGCGGGTCTGCAGAGAAGTCGGCGCCGTCGGGCGTCGCCCGGGTCGCGATGTCGGAGAGGCTGGAGCCGGCCTGCGGCTCGGACAGGCACATCGTGCCGAAGAACCGGCCCGAGAACTCGTTCTTCGCGAACACCTCCCGCTGCATCGGCGTGCCGTGGGCCATGAGCAGGTTGGCGTTGCCACTCGTCAGCATGCCGCCACCGCCGATGCCGATGCCGGCTTTGGAGAAAAAGCTGTTCGCCGCCATCTCCACGACGCAGGGCAGCTGCATGCCGCCGATCTCGTAGTCCTGCGCCGCGGCGAGCATGCCGGAGCCGACGTAGGCGTCAGCGGCGGCATGGCTGGCCGCGGGCAGGTGGACCTTGTCGCCGTCGAACCAGGGCTCTTCGGTGTCGGCGAGGCGGTTGAAGGGCGCGAATTTCTCGCGCGCAATCCGCTCGCAGGTGTCGAGCACGGAATCGAAGGTTTCGCGCGAATGGTCGGCAAAGCGCGGCCGAGCCCGCAGCGACTCGACGCCGAGCCAGTCGTGCAGGAGGAAGTCGACGGTCTGGCGATAGCTCACGGCCGGACCCTGCGACTTCTCAGAGCACCTCGAAGACGCCGGCCGCGCCCATGCCGCCGCCGATGCACATCGTGACGACGACGCGCCTGGCGCCGCGGCGCTTGCCTTCGATGAGCGCATGGCCGGTGAGCCGCTGGCCGCTCACGCCGTACGGGTGGCCGACGGCGATGGCGCCGCCGTCGACGTTGAGCCGGTCCATCGGGATGCCGAGCTTGTCGGCGCAATACAGCACCTGCACCGCGAAGGCCTCGTTCAGCTCCCAGAGGTCGATGTCGGCGACGCTGAGGCCCAGGCGCTTGAGCACCTTCGGCACCGCGAAGACCGGGCCGATGCCCATCTCGTCGGGCTCGCAGCCGGCGACCGCGAAGCCGAGGAAGCGGCCGATGGGCTTGAGCCCGCGCTGTTCGGCGAGCTGCTCGTTCATGACCACGCAGGCGCCGGCGCCGTCGCTGAACTGGCTGGCGTTGCCGGCGGAAATGACGCCGCCCGGCATTGCCGGGCGGATGTCCTTGATGCCTTCGTAGGTGGTGCCGGCGCGGATGCCTTCGTCGGCACTGATCGTCACTTCCTTGGTGCGCAAGCCCATGACCGCATCGGCCACGCCCGCCGTCACCGTGACCGGAACGATCTCTTCGCTGAGTCGCCCGGCATCGCGTGCGGCGGTCGCCTTCTGCTGGCTCTCGGCGCCGTAGCGGTCCATGCGCTCGCGGTCGATCTTGTAGCGCTTGGCCACCTGCTCGGCCGTCTGCAGCATGTTCCAGTAAATGGTCGGCCTGTGCTCGGCCAGCCAGGGGTCGGCGAGCATGTGCTTGTTGGCTTCGTTCTGCACGCACGAGATGCTTTCCACCCCGCCCGCGACCACGACGTCGTTCTCGCCGGCGATGACACGCTGCGCCGCCATGGCGATCGTCTGCAGGCCGCTCGAACAGAAGCGGTTCACCGTCATGCCGCTGGTCGTGATGGGCAGCCCGGCGCGCAATGCGATCTGGCGCGCGATGTTGCTGCCGGTGGCGCCCTCGGGCGTGGCGCAGCCCATGATCACGTCGTCGACCTCGGCCGGGTCGATGCCGGCGCGCGCGACCGCGGCCTGCACCGCGAAGCCGCCGAGCGTGGCGCCGTGCGTCATGTTGAAGGCGCCTTTCCAGCTCTTGGCGAGCGGCGTGCGGGCGGTGGAGACGATCACGGCGGTGGTCATGGCGGTGTCCTTGGTGCAGGGTTCAGCTGAAGGTCTTGCCTTCGGCGGCCAGACGGGCGAGCAGTGGCGCAGGCTGCCAGAAGCCGGCGTCGTCGTGCGGATTGGCGGCGAAGCGCTTCATGGACTGCACGACGTTGAAGAGGCCCTGCTGGTCGGCATAGTTCATCGGCCCACCTCGGTGCAGCGGGAAGCCGTAGCCGGTCAGGTAGACCATGTCGATGTCGCTTGCGCGCTGGGCGATGCCCTCGTCGACGATCTTCGCGCCCTCGTTGACCAGTGCGTAGACGAGGCGGTGCACGATCTCGTCGTCGCCGATCTTCCTCGGCGCGATGCCGAGCTCGGCGCGGTGCTTCTCGACCATCTCGGCCACGACCGCGCTCGGGATCGCGTCGCGCTTGCCGGGCACGTAGTCGTACCAGCCGGCGCCGGTCTTCTGGCCGAAGCGGCCCATCTCGCACAGCAGGTCGGCGGTCTTCGAGTAGCGGATGTCGGGTTTTTCGACGTAGCGGCGCTTTCTGATGTACCAGCCGACGTCGTTGCCGGCCAGGTCGCCCATGCGGAACGGCCCCATGGCCATGCCGAACTTTTCCATTGCCTTGTCGATCTGCTGCGGCGTCGCGCCCTCTTCCAGCAGGAAGCCGGCCTGGCGCGAGTACTGCTCGATCATGCGGTTGCCGATGAAGCCGTCGGTCACGCCGGAGACGACGCAGGTCTTCCTGATCTTCTTGCCGAGGGCCATCACTGTCGCAAGCACGTCCTTGGCCGTCTTCTCGCCGCGCACGACCTCGAGCAGCTTCATGACGTTGGCCGGACTGAAGAAGTGCATGCCGACCACGTCCTGCGGCCGCTTCGTGAACGAGGCTATTTCGTTCACGTCGAGCGTCGAGGTGTTCGAGGCGAGGATGGCGCCCGGCTTCATCACCTCGTCGAGCGTGCCGAAGACCTGCTTCTTCACGCCCATGTCCTCGAACACCGCCTCGATCACGAGGTCGGCGTCTTTCAGGTCGTCGTACTTGAGCGTGGTCGACAGCAGCGCCAGGCGCTCGTCGAGCTTGTCCTGCTTGAGCTTTCCCTTCTTGACCTGCGACTCGTAGTTCTTGCGCAAGATGCCGACGCCCTTGTCGAGCGCCTCCTGCTTCATCTCGAGCATCACGACCGGCAGGCCGGCATTGAGAAAGTTCATGGCGATGCCGCCGCCCATCGTGCCGGCGCCGATCACAGCCACCTTGCTGATCGGGCGCAGCGGCGTGTCGGCCGGCACGTCGGCGATCTTGGTCGTCGCGCGCTCGGCCATGAAGGCATGACGCAGCGCCTTCGACTCGGGCGTGAACAACAGCGCCATGAAGAGCTCGCGCTCGAGCTTCATGCCGTCTTCGAACTTCATCTTCGTCGAGGCAGCGACGGCGTCGACGCATTTCAGCGGCGCCGGGAAGTTCTTCGCCATCGCGCCGACGCTGTTGCGGGCGAACTGGAAGTAGGCCTCGGCGTTCGGGTACGACACCTTCATCGCGCTGACCATCGGCAACGGGCGAACGTCGGCTTTTTCACGCGCGAAGGCCACGGCCGCCTCGACGACGTCGCCCTCGACGAGTTTGTCGAACAGCTTCTGCCCGGGCGCCTTGAACAGCAGCTCGCTCTTCACGGGCTCGCCGCTCACGATCATGTTGAGCGCCGTCTCGACGCCGAGCACGCGCGGCAGG
>CAXSEJ010000064.1:0-11402 GCA_964236395.1 uncultured Rhizobacter sp. | reverse complement strand
CTGCATCGGCGTGTTGACGGTGAACACGTTGAACTGGTGCACCTTGCGGAACTCGGCGCTGAGCCTCGCCGGTGCCGCCACGTAGCCGACCTTCCAGCCGGTCACGTGGTAGGTCTTGCCGAAGCTCGAGACAATGATGCTGCGCGCCGCCAGCTCCGGATGGCCGGCCATGCTGAGGTGGTGGCCTTCGTACACCATGTGCTCGTAGACCTCGTCGCTGATGACGACCACGTCGGTCGGTCGAAGCAGCTCGGCCAGCTGGGCGAGGTCGGCCGCCGACCACACGGTGCCGCTCGGGTTGTGCGGCGAGTTGACGACGAAGGCGCGCGTCTTCGGCGACAGGGCCGCGGCGATTCGCTCCCAGTCGGGACGAAAGCTGTGCGGCAGGAGCGGCAGGTGCACCGGCCGCCCGCCCGCCAGCGTGACGCTCGGCGCGTAGCTGTCGTAACACGGGTCGAGGATGATGACTTCGTCGCCCGGGCCGACGAGCGACAGCACCGCGGTGATGATCGCCTGCGTCGCGCCGGCGGTGACGGTGATCTCGGTGGCCGCGTCGTAGCGCGCGCCGTACAGCGCCTCGATCTTCGCGGCGATGCGCTCCCTGAGCAGCGGCAGGCCGGTCATCGGCGGGTACTGGTTCAGGCCGCCGCGCATGGCGGCGTCGACCGCGTCGATCAGCGCCGGGTCGCAGTCGAAGTCGGGAAAGCCCTGGCCCAGGTTCACGGCACCGTGTTCCTGAGCGAGCGCCGACATGACGCTGAAGATGGTCGTGCCGACGCTCGGCAGGCGGCTGGCGACGACCGGCGTGCGGGGGCTGACGGCGAGGCGGTCGTTCATGGGCGTGTGCTCAAAGCTGGTAGTCGGCCGCATCGCCGGCCATGGCGCGCTCGACCAGCGGGCGGGTCAGCCGCTCCGAGGTCATTTCCGCGAAGGCGTAGACGAAGTTGCGCAGGTAGGCGCCGCGCTTGAAGGCGATGCGGGCAACGTTCTCGCCGAACAGGTGCCCGAGCGGCCGTGCGACGAGGTCGCCGCCCTGGCCCTCTTCGCGCATCGCGATCTCGGCCACGATGCCGGCGCCGAGGCCGAGCCGCACGTACGTCTTGATCACGTCGGCATCGATCGCCTCGAGCACCACGTTGGGCTTGAGCTTTCGCGTCGCGAAGGCCTGGTCGATCCGCTTCCTGCCCGAAAAGGACAGGTGGTACGTGATGAGCGGCCACGGTGCGAGGTCTTCGAGCGAGAGCCGGTCGATCTGGGTGAGCGGGTGCCCCGGCGGCACCACGAGCACGTGCTGCCACGCGTAGCACGGCAGCGTGACCAGGTCGGCCAGGTCGCCGAGCGATTCGGTGGCCAGACCGAAGTCGGCGAGCTCTTCGTAGACCATGCGCGCCACCTGCTCCGGCGTGCCCTGGTGCAGGCTGATGTTGACCTTGGGATAGCGCCGGCGCATCTGCGCGATGGGCCCCGGAAGGAAGTAGCGCGCCTGGCTGTGGGTGGTCGCGATCGAGAGCGTGCCGGCGTCCTGTTTGGAGAACTCTTCGCCGATGCGCTTGAGGTTGCCGACCTCGCGCATGATCACTTCGATGGCCTTCAGCACCTCGCGCCCCGGCTCGGTGACTCGGCGAAGGCGCTTGCCATGGCGCGCGAAGATGTCCACGCCGAGTTCGCCTTCGAGCTCGAGGATCGCCTTCGAGACGCCCGGCTGCGAGGTGAACAGCGCCTTGGCCGTCTCGGTGAGGTTGAGGTCGCGGCGCACCGCTTCCTGGACGAACCTGAACTGGTGGAGATTCATGCGAGCGGCAGATTATTCACCGCTCTCCGTCGCGACGCCGAGCGCGGCCCGGGCCATTGCCTCGGCCACGTCGAGGTGTTCGCCGATGGCGGGATGCAGCTTCACGACCACGCCGGCATGCGCAGCGCGCACCGCATCGACCAGCGGCGGCAGGTCCTTGCGCAGGTGGCCGCCGGTGCCCAGGAACAGCGGCACGATGTCGATCCGATCGGCGCCACCCGCGACCAGCGCCCGGGCGGCCTCGACGAGGCCCGGCGTCATCAGTTCGAGGAAGGCGAGGGCGACGGCGCGCTGCGGGTCGGCAACACGGATGCGCGCCGCGATCGCCTCGAACGGCGCGGCCCAGCGCGGATCGCGCGCGCCGTGGGCAAAGAGAAGGAGCGCGGGCCGGGCGGCCATCAGCGGTAGCGCACCAGCCAGCCGAAGGCGGCCAGCGAGAGCAGCAGGTAGAGCGCGCCGGGCGTCGCGGCCACGATCCACGGCGTCCAGTTGCCGAGCAGGCCGAGATGGCGAAAGACGTTGTTCAGCAGCACGAAGCTGACGCCGATCATGATCCCCGCGAACACCTTCTTGCTGGCGCCGCCGGAGCGGGCGCTCAGGTAGGCGAACGGCAGCGCCAGGCCCATCATCACCAGGCACACGAAGGGATAGAGCGCCCGCTTCCAGAACTGGATCTTCTGCAGCTGCGATGCCTGCTCGTTGTCGGCCAGGTGACCGATGTAGTGCCAGAGGTCGATGGTCGACATCGTCGTGACCGGCGAGACCGAGGCCGCGACGAGCTGCGGCGAGAGGCTGCTGCGCCACTCGAGGCTGTCCGTGCGCTGCTGCTCGACGCGCGCCTGGGCCCCTTCGCCGAGCCAACGGGTGGTCTCGACGTCGCTGAGTGCCCAGGTGCCGCTGCGGTCGATGCCGGCGCGGCCCGCGGCGGTGCGTGTCAGCAGCCGGCCGTCGCCGTCGAACTCGAAGATTCGGACATCGCGAAACCGGGTGCCGCCCACGGCCGAACCGACATTGATCGAGAACGTGTGCTCGCCCGTGGGCGTCGCCACGTGCTCGCGAATCCACGCACCCGAACGGCCGAGCTTCATGCCGCCGCTGAAGCCCGCGCGCAGCTGGCTTGCGATCCGTTCCGAGTACGGAGCGACGTAGTCGCCGACCGCGAAGGTCGACAGGCCGAAGCCGAGGGCCAGCGTCGTCAGCAGTGCCAGGGCGCGGCCGGGCCCGAGACCGCCGGTGCGCAGGATCGTGTACTCGGACGATTGGGCGAGGCGGGCGAGGGCGTAGATAGTGCCGATCAGGACCGCGATCGGCATCAGCTCGTAGAGGTGGCCAGGCGCCAGGAGCAGGCTGTAGACGGCGGCATGGAATGCGGTGTAGCCGCGCTGCCCGACGTCGCCGAGCTCGTCGACGAAGTCGATGAAGAAGAAGAGGGCGAGGAACGCGACAGCGACGAACACGACGGCCGAGGCGATGTCGGCATAGAAGAGGCGGCGAACCGTTCTCATGGCGCGGCGGGCAGCGGCCGGGGCCGCGACGTCCGCCGCCGCCGCCGTCGCCGCAACACGGCCACGCGGCTCATTCCGTTCTCGCGCCACCACAGCAACGCCAGCCCGAGCACGAAGGCCACGCCATGCACTGCCAGCAGCGCCGCGCCGAAGCCGAGTTTCCCCGACGTGACCCAGGCCTGGGATAGATTGATGAGGTTGTAGTACACGAAAAAGCCGAGCAGCGCGAAAAGCAGATTCCAGTTGTTGGCGTGGCGCGGATTGGAAGCCGACATGCCGATGCCGAGGAGCAGCATGTTGCTGGCCGCCAGCACCAGGCCGACGCGCCAGAGGAGCTCGCCGTGGTTCGCCGGCGTCGGCTCGCCGAGCAGCTCGACCGTGGCACGCGCCTTGGCCGGCAAGCCGCCGGCCGCGTCGAGCATGCGGTCGCCGGCGGCGGCGCGGTAAGTCTCGAAGCGTGCCAGCGTCTTCTCGCCGCTGCGTGCATTCAGCTCGTTGCGCTGGCCGCTCGCCAGGACGAGTTCCCGGCCGCTCGCATCGACCTCGATCGAGCCCGACTTCGCCGAGGTCACCGACTCGACGCCTTCCTTGGCGGCCACGATCAACACGTTGCGTCCCGTGGTCGTGTCGCTCGCGCTGCCCTCGAAGAAAAAGGTGCGCTTGCCGTCGCCCGACGTCTGGAACTGGCCCGGTGCCACACGCGAGAGATCGGAGCGGCGCTCGAACTGGTCTTTCAGCTCGGCGCTGCGTCGGTTCTGCCACGGCCACACGAAGAGCGCGAGCAGCGCGATGACGAGAAGCACCGGCCAGGCCGTTCGCAGCACCGGGCGGACGAAACGCGACAGCGACACGCCGCTCGCGAACCAGATCGTCATCTCGCTGCCGCGGTACATGCGCGACAGCGTGGCGACGACGGCGACGAACAGCGACAGCGCGAGGATCGTGGAGAGGTGGCCGAGCCCGATGTAGGCAAGCAGCAGCATCACGTCCTGTGGTGCGATCCGACCGACCGCGGCCTGGCCGAGATTGCGGATGAACATGATGGTCAGCACGATCGTCAGGATGACCACGAGCGTGGCGCCGAAGTTCCTGGCGAGCTCTCGACGCAGAGTGGAATCGAATAACATCTTTGGCTGACCTGCTTGCAAAAGAATTATGGACTTTCGACATCAGCTCGCCGCCCCTGAAGGCCTTGCCGGCATCGATGTCGACGCGCTCGTCCTGGTGCTCGGAACCGAGCTCGATCCGAGCTTGCCGGCGCCTTTGGCCACGCTGGTCGGCGAGGCCGTCGAGGCTGGCGATCTGGTGTTGAAAAAGGGCAAGGCGCTGTATCTGCACCGGCCTGCGGGTCTGCTCACGCCGCGTCTGTGCCTGGCGGTCGCTGCCGATTCGTCGGCCAAGGCTTTCAAGGCGGCCGTGGCCGGCGCCTTCGCGGGCCTCAAGTCGGGCGGGGCGAAGCGAATCGGCGTGGCCGCGTCGCCTGGAATCGTCGTCGGTGAGGCGCACGCCGAGGCGCTGGTCGCGGCGGCGGCCGACGCGGTCTACCTGTACACGCACAGCAAGCCGAGCGCACCGGCGCCGTGGACACCGCTCACGATGACCTTGTATTGCGGCAGGAACGAAGCGAAGGAAGTGCAACGTGGTTTGCGCCGCGGCACGGCCATCGCATCGGGGGTGACGCTGGCGCGCGAGTTCGGCAACCGGCCCGGCAACCAGTGCACGCCCACCTGGCTCGGACAGCAGGCCAAAAAGATCGGCAAGGACTGGGACCTCGACGTCGAGGTGCTCGACCGCAAGGCGATCGAAAAGCTCGGCATGGGCTCTTTCCTGTCCGTCGCCCAGGGCTCGGACGAGCCGCCGCGCTTCATCGTCGCGCGCTACCACGGCGCGGCCAAGGCGGAAGCACCGGTGGTGCTGGTCGGCAAGGGCATCACCTTCGACACCGGCGGCATCTCGATCAAGCCGGCCGCCGAGATGGACGAGATGAAGTTCGACATGTGCGGCGCGGCGAGCGTGCTCGGCACGCTGGCCGCGGTCGCGGCGTTGAAGGCGAAGCTCAATCTCGTGGTCATCGTGCCGACGTGCGAAAACATGCCGAGCGGCCGCTCGATCAAGCCGGGGGACGTGGTCACCAGCATGTCGGGGCAGACGATCGAGGTCCTCAACACCGACGCCGAAGGCCGCCTCATCCTGTGCGACGCGCTCACCTACGCCGAGCGCTTCAAGCCCGCGGTGGTTGTCGACGTCGCCACGCTCACGGGTGCCTGCGTCATTGCCCTCGGCCATCACCACTCGGGCTTGTTCACGGCCGACGACGCGGTCGCCGCGCAGATGCAGTCGGCCGGCGATGCGGCCCTCGACACCTGCTGGCGAATGCCGCTCGACGAGGAATACGACGAGGCGCTGAAGAGCAACTTCGCCGACATGGGCAATGTCGGCGGGCGCCCCGGAGGCGCCATCACCGCGGCCATGTTCCTGCGGCGCTTCACAGCGCGGTACCCGTGGGCGCACCTCGACATCGCCGGCACGGCCTGGAAGTCCGGCGCGAACAAGGGTGCCACGGGCCGGCCTGTCGGCCTGTTGACGCACTTCGTCCTGGGCTACGCCTCCTGATCTCGCACAGCGTGACGGCTGGACGCGATCCGTGACATGACCGAGATCAGCTTTCACTTCAATGTCCCGGCGCGCATCGACTACGCCTGTCGGCTTTCACGCAAGGCACAGCGCCAAGGCTTGGCGCTCGCAGCCTGCGGGCCGATCGAGGTGCTGAACGAGTTCGACCGCCAGCTCTGGTCTTTCGCGGCGCCCGAGTTCGTACCGCACGCCTGGGCCGACCGCTGCGACGCGGTGCCCGAGCGCCTGCGCCTCGGCACGGTCTGGCTCAGCGTCGATCCGCTCGCCGCGCCGTCGCACGACGCCTTGCTCAACCTCGGGCCCGGCGTGCCGGTCGGCTTCGAGACGTTCTCGCGTCTGTACGAGCTTGTCTCGGCCGACGACGAAGACCGGCTCGCCGCGCGTGCGCGGTGGAAGGCCTACGCCGACCGCGGCTACGCGATCAAGCGGCACGAGGTCGGAGCGCCATGAGCGCCGGACGTCCGCCGCCAGGCAGTATCCCGACGCTCACCGAGGTGGTGACCTGGCCGGCCTCGAAGTCAACTGCCGAACCGGACCAAGCTCCGGTGCCACCACTGTTGCCGCCGCCGGCGGCTTTGCCGGAGCCGGCCGTCGACGAAGCGGCTCTGGTGCAGAAGGTTCTCGCCGCCATCGAGAAGCAGGTCGATCTGATGCTCGAGGTGCGCCTTCGCGAGGCGCTGGCACCGGTCTTGGTGCGCGCCACCGATGCGCTCGTGCGCGATGCGCGCAAAGAGCTGACTTCGGCGCTGCGCGATGTAGTGGCGCGCTCGGTGGCGCACGAGCTCGGCCGGCGCGACTGAGCACCCGCTGAAGTCCGCCCCACAGCGGTTGACGATGGAACTCCTGATGCTGTCGGGCCCGCCTTTTGCGTTATCGTCCTGCGCTTCGGGTGGGCCCCGGGCCGCCGAACCCACATCAACGGAGGTATTTGCATGCAAGTCAAACTGAACCTGGTCGCCGCGGCAGCTGCCCTGCTCTTCGCCGGCACCGTGTCGGCGCAGGACATGGTCGTCAAGATCGGCCACGTCGGCCCCACCAGCGGCGGAATCGCTCACCTGGGCAAGGGCAACGAAAACGGCGCCCGCATGGCCATCGACGAGCTGAACGCCAAGGGCGTCACCATCGGCGGCAAGAAGGCGAAGTTCGAGCTGCTCGCCGAGGACGACGCGGGCGATCCGAAGCAAGGCACGTCGGTCGCCAACAAGCTGGTCGATGCGAAGGTCAACGGCGTCATCGGCCACCTGAACTCCGGCACCACGATTCCGGCCTCGAAGATCTACAGCGACGCCGGCATCCCACAGATTTCTCCATCGGCCACGAACCCGAAGTACACACGCCAGGGCTTCAAGACGACGTTTCGCGTCGTCGCCGACGACGTGCAGCTCGGCGGCACGCTGGGCCGCTACGCGGTCAAGCAGCTGAACGGCAAATCGATCGTCGTGATCGACGACCGCACCGCCTACGGGCAGGGCGTTGCCGAGGAATTCGTCAAGGCCGTGAAGGCATCGGGCGGCGTCATCGCCGACAACCAGTTCACCACCGACAAGGCGACCGACTTCACCGCCATCCTCACCGCGGTCAAGGCCAAGAGCCCCGACATCGTCTTCTACGGCGGCATGGACGCCGTCGCCGGGCCGATGATCCGCCAGATGAAGCAGCTGGGCATCAATTCCAGGTTCATGGGCGGCGACGGCATCTGCACCGGCGAGCTGCCCAAGCTCTCGGCCGGCGCGATGACCGATGGCCAGGTGATCTGCGCCGAAGCGGGCGGCGTGGAAGGCGAACAGAAGGTCGCAATGGCCAAGTTCAAGGAAGACTACAAGAAGAAGTTCAACATCGACGCGGAGATCTATGCGCCCTACGTTTACGACGCGGTGAACGTCATGGTCGCGGCGATGGTCAAGGTCGGCTCATCGGACCCGGCCAAGTACCTGCCGGCGCTGGTGGCGACGAACTACAAGGGCGTGACCGGCCCGATCGCCTTCGACAGCAAGGGCGACATCAAGAACGGCGCGCTGACCATCCACAGCTACAAGGACGGCAAGATGCAGGAGGTGGCGGTCGTCCGCTGATCCTGGCAGCAGCCAAAAAAGGGCGCCTCGGCGCCCTTTTTCTTTGCCGTACCGGCTACTTGGTCGTCTTGTAGTCTGCCTTCGACTTGTCGTGCGTGGCGTCCGCGTCGGCCATCGTCTTCTTGTACGAGGCTTCCGCATCTTTCTTGCACTGGCTCTTCGCGTCCCCACTCATGGTGCCGCATTGCGCCAGCGCCGACTTCTCTTCGGCCTTGGCCTGCTTCTTCGACATCTTGTAGGTGTCGTCGGCCGACCTCGTCATCGAATTCGCGTTCGCATCCGCCGCGGCGGCAGGCAGGGCGATGGTCATGGCGGCAAGGGCAGCGGCGATCACGAGGGCATATCGGTTCACGAAAGCTCCTTGGCTGGTTAGGGAAGTACGTGAATATAGGGGGGCGCCGTCGGATGGGGCCGCCGGGCGGACCGGATTCAGCCATCGTGAATAGTTGCCGGCCAGGCCGCCTGGGCCGTTCGCCGTGACGATCGGTCACGGCAGACCGGCGCCGGGTCGGTAGAGTGAACTGATGTCGCGCCGTCTGCTTTCAATCTTCTGCCTCTTCGCTTCGGTGCAGGGCACCGCCTCGGCCGCGCCAGGCGACGTCTTCGTGCCCGCGCACCGCACGCGCGACGGCAGCTACGTGCCGGCCAACGTCGCGCCCATGTCGGCTGGCAGCTCCCTGGCGCGAAGGCCGACCCGGGCAACAGAACCGAGATTGAAAGCGCTCCCGAGCCGGCGTCCGGGCTGAGCCACGCTCCGGCCGCGAGAACCTGGCGGAGAGGGCGGGATTCGAACCCGCGGGGGGTTATTAGCCCCCACACGCTTTCCAGGCGTGCGACTTAAACCGCTCATCCACCTCTCCGGGCGGCGCCGATCTTAGCCGAGCGTCCGGGTCGAAGCCGAGCGCATCGGGTCGGCCGGCGTCGCTGCACTGCGGGTGAGCGCCATGGCAGAGGCGATGAGCCCGGCGACTTCGGCCAGCCCCGTCGGCACGATCATGGTGTTGTTCTTCTGAGCCAGCTGGGCGAAGGCATCGACCGCTTGCTGGGCCACCTTCAACTGCACCGCCTGTTCGCCGCCGGGCTCGCGGATCGCCTCGCCGACCTTGCGCAGCGCCTCGGCGGTGGCCTGGGCCACGGCGACGATCGCCGCGGCTTCGCCCTGCGCCTTGTTGATCTCGGCCTGCCGCTGCCCCTCCGAGCGGGCAATGAAGGCCTCGCGCTCGCCGGTGGCGATGTTGATCTGCTCCTGCTTGCGGCCCTCGGAGGCGGCTATGAGCGCGCGCTTTTCGCGCTCGGCAGTGATCTGCGCCTGCATGGAGCGCAGGATCTCGGCCGGCGGCGTCAGGTCCTTGATCTCGTAGCGCAGCACCTTCACGCCCCAGTTGGCGGCCGCCTCGTCGAGCGCGCTCACGACGGCAGCGTTGATCTGATCACGCTCCTCGAAAGTCTTGTCGAGCTCCATCTTGCCGATCACCGAGCGCAGCAGTGTCTGTGCGAGCTGGGTGATGGCCATCACGTAGTTCGACGAGCCGTAGCTCGCCCGCATCGGGTCGGTGACCTGGAAATAGATGATGCCGTCGACCTGCAGCTGGGTGTTGTCGCGCGTGATGCAGACCTGGCTCGGCACGTCGAGCGGCACTTCCTTCAGCGAGTGCTTGTAGGCGACGCGTTCGAGAAAAGGCATGACGAAGCTGAGGCCCGGCGTGAGCGTGCGATCGTATTTGCCGAGCCGCTCGACCACCCAGGCGTGCTGCTGAGGCACGATCTTGAACGTCTTGAAGATGAAGATCGCGGCGATGACCGCGATGACGAGGGCGACTTCGGTCATCGAATGCTCCTGGGCGAATTCATGGGGAGGAAGGCGCGAGGACGAGCGAGTTGCCCTCGACCGCGACGACGACGTGATCACCCGAGACCGGCGCGCCGCCCGGCTGCAGGCGCGCGGACCAGACCGAGCCGCGGTAGTTCACTCGTGCCGTCCGGTCGCTGGCCCATGTCACGACGCGAACGCGTTCGCCGATGTCGAGATGGGCATCGCGGTTGTGGGCCACCGGCTTCGTCTGCGAGCGCTGGCCGCGCTGGTGCCAGTGCCAAACCGCCGTGGCGCCACCGCCGATGGCAGCAGCGACCAGCAGCTGCACCGGAGCCCCGAGCCCGAGGTGGGCAGCGACTGCGGCCGCGGCCAGGCCGAGGCCGATCATGAGCAGGTAGAAGGTGCCGCTGGCCAGCTCGGCAGCGACGACGAGACCGGCGGCCACCCACCACCAGGTTGCGACTGAGAGGTCCATCGAGGCCTCCGGTTGGCATGCGACGACGGGCAGTGTAGGGCGCACCCATGCGGCCTACACTGCGCGCTTTCCGAAATGCCCAGCCGAGGGCCCGCCGATGCTGCGATTCCAGTTTCCCATCGTCATCATCGACGAGGACTTCCGGTCCGAGAACACGTCGGGGCTCGGCATTCGGGCCCTCGCCTCGGCGATCGAGAAGGAAGGCTTCGAGGTGCTCGGCGCGACCAGCTACGGCGACCTGTCCCAGTTCGCCCAGCAGCAGAGCCGCGCCAGCGCCTTCATCCTCTCCATCGACGACGAGGAATTCACCGAAGGTCCCGACCTCGACCCGGCCGTGCTGAACCTGCGCAAGTTCATCACCGAAGTGCGCTTCAAGAATTCGGAAGTGCCGATCTATCTTTACGGCGAGACGCGGACCTCGCAGCACCTGCCCAACGACATCCTGCGCGAGCTGCACGGCTTCATCCACATGTTCGAGGACACGCCGGAGTTCGTCGCCCGGCACATCATCCGGGAAGCGCGCAGCTACCTCGACGGCGTGGCGCCGCCGTTCTTCAAGGCGCTGGTCGACTACGCCCAGGACGGCTCGTACTCATGGCACTGCCCCGGGCACTCGGGCGGCGTGGCTTTTCTGAAAAGCCCCGTCGGCCGCATGTTCCACCAGTTCTTCGGCGAGAACATGCTGCGCGCCGACGTGTGCAACTCGGTCGACGAGCTCGGCCAGCTGCTCGACCACACCGGCCCCGTGGCGGCGAGCGAGCGCAACGCGGCGCGCATCTTCAACGCCGACCACTGCTACTTCGTCACCAACGGCACCAGCACCAGCAACAAGATGGTCTGGCACCACACGGTGGCGCCGGGCGACGTGGTGGTGGTCGACCGCAACTGCCACAAGTCGATCCTGCACGCGATCATCATGACCGGCTCGATTCCGGTCTTCCTGCCGCCGACGCGCAACCACTACGGGATCATCGGCCCGATCGCACAGCGCGAGTTCACGCCGGAGGCGATCAGGAAGCGCATCGCCTCGCATCCGCTGCTGCAGGTCGTCGACGCCAGCAAGGTCAAGCCGCGCATCCTGACGCTGACGCAGAGCACCTACGACGGCGTT
>CAXSEJ010000063.1:0-11469 GCA_964236395.1 uncultured Rhizobacter sp. | reverse complement strand
GACGCTCCGCCGCCGGGTCGCCCGCACTCTCGAGGCCGAGGCCGGGCTGAACGACCCGGTGGCGGTGATCCTCGTCCTCGCCTTCATCGCGCTCATCCGGGTGCCGCACTACGGCGCGCTCGACGTGGCCTCGCGCCTGCGCCAGGCACTGACCGAGGCCTTCTGGGTCGACGACGTCGAGCTCGACATCGACGCCAGCATCGGCGTGGTCGTCTCCGGCGCGCACGGCGACGACGCGCAAACGCTGCTGCAGCGCGCCGACGTCGCCATGTACGTCGCCAAGCAGCACAAGCGAGGGGTGGTCGTCTACGACCCGGACAACGACGACCACTCGCTGGAACGCCTTTCCTTGCTCGGTCAGCTGCGCCGCGGCATCGAGCGAGGCGAACTGTTCCTGCAGTACCAGCCGAAGGTCAGGCTGACGACCCAGGAGATGGTGGGCGTCGAGGCGCTGGTGCGCTGGCAGCACCCCACTCGCGGCGTGGTGGCGCCCAACGACTTCATTCCCCTGGCCGAGCACACGGGCCTCATCGAGCCGCTGACGATGTCGGTGCTGAACATGGCACTGGCCCAGACCAGGGCATGGGCCGATGCCGGCCATGACATTCCGGTGGCGGTGAACGTGTCGGCGCGCAACCTGACCGACGAAGACTTCGCGCACAAGGTCAAGGGCCTGCTCGACCAGCATGCAGTGCCGTCGCGGCTGCTCGAGGTCGAGGTGACGGAGTCGGCGGTGATGTTCCAGCCGGAAAAGGCGGCTCGCATCCTGCACCAGCTGCACGCCATCGGCGTTCGCATCGCCATCGACGACTTCGGCGCCGGCTACACCAGCCTGGCACAGCTGAAGAACCTGCCCGTGAGCGAGCTGAAGATCGACAAGTCGTTCATCCTGACGATGCAAAGCAACGCCGGCGACGCCATGATCGTCAAGAGCATGGTCGATCTGGCGCACGGCCTGAGCATGGACGTCGTCGCCGAAGGCATCGAGACGGCGCTGGCCTTGCGCGATCTGGTCGAGCTGGGGTGCGACATCGGCCAGGGCTACCACCTGTGCCGCCCGGCACCGGCCGAAGCCATAATCGACTGGCACGGTCAGCACCGCGCCAGGGCAAGAGAAGCAGAAGACGCCTCGGCGAAGCGCCAGGGTGGGCTGTCGGGCTTCGCGGTGCTGCACGCCACCTGAAGGTCACCGATGGCAATGAAACCTCGGCCGATCGTTACCGGTGCTGTCCGGCCCAGGCCCGCTGGCGCAGCTCCGGGCTGACTCGGTAACGCTCGCCGCGGTAGTGCTGGTCGAGGCGGTCGATGAAGGCCACCACGGCCTTCGCATCCCAGGCGGCCAGAAACTCGAACGGTCCCGCCGGGTAGTTCACGCCGAGCTTCATGGCGATGTCGGCGCCTTCGGGCGTGCACACGCCTTGCAGGACAGCGTCGCAGCCTTCGTTGACGAGCATGGCGACGGTGCGCGCGACCACCAGACCGGCAGCGTCGCCGATGCGCTGCGGCGCCCAGCCGGCAATGCGCAGCCAGGTCGCCGCTTCTTCGGCCCACGCCGCGGAGGCGCCGGCCGAGACCGCGAAAGCGAGCGCTCCCCCCGACATGCCGGCGGCGGCAACGTGGTCGAAAACGGCGACATCGCGCACGCCGTCCTCGGCCGCAATCTGCGCCGCCGGGCGGCCGTCGGTCAGGCGCAGCTCGCCGTTGGCCGTCTGCAGGCCGGTCCAGCGGCTGCCGGCGTCCGACTCGAACGCCAGGCCCGACGCCGCGAGCGCCGCGCCCCAGCGCTCGACGCCGACGCCGGCGCCGTGCAAGGCAACGATGGCGCCGGCGGGAACCGTGGGCAGCGGCAGTGCCGCGTCCGCCTGCGCAGGCTTCGTCGGGTGCACATAGAAGCCACGGCCGCTTTTGCGGCCGAGCAGGCCGCCGTCGACCATCTCTCGCTGCACGAGCGACGGCTGATACCGCTTGTCGAAAAAGTTGGCCGCGAACACCGACTCCGTCACCGCGAGGTTGGTGTCGTGGCCGATCAGATCCATCAGCTCGCACGGCCCCATGCGAAAGCCCGCACCGCGCAGGCAAGCGTCGATGGCCGCCGGCTCGGCGGCGCGTTCGTGCAGCAGCGCCAGCGCCTCCGCGTAGTACGGCCGGGCGATGCGGTTGACGATGAAGCCGGGCGTGGAGCGCACAAGCACCGGCGTCTTGCCCCAGCGCGTGCCGAGCGCGACGATCTGCGCCGCCACCGCCGGGTCCGTCGACAGGCCGGAGACCACCTCCACCAGCTTCATCAAGGGCACGGGGTTGAAGAAGTGCATGCCGACGCAGCGGCCGGGATGCTGCAGGCCGTTGCCGAGCGCCGTGATCGAGATCGACGAGGTGTTCGACGCGAGCACGCAGCCGGACTCGACCACCGCCTCCAGGTCGCGGAACAGCGCTCGCTTCGCCGCGACGTTCTCGACGATGGCCTCGATGACCAGCCCGGCACCGGCGGCCTCGGCCAGGCCGGTGGCAGGCGTGATGCGCGCCGCCGCCGTCCGGGCCTCGGCCGCGTCGAGTCGGCCCTTGGCGGCCAGGCCGTCGAGCACGGCCGCCACCTTGGCGATCGTGGCGGCGGCGGCGCCTTCGCGGGCGTCGAACAGGCGCACCGCATGGCCGGCCTGCGCCGCCACCTGCGCGATGCCCGCGCCCATGATGCCGGCGCCGACGACGAAGACGGCCGTGCCGGCGTGCAGGTCGGTCGTCATGCGGCGAAGTCGACGACGACCGACTCGGCCGAGCCCGTCGCCGGCCGGTGGGACGCCGCACACGAACGGCTCGCGCCGAGGGCCGCGTCGTGGATCTGTTTCGTCTGCATCGCGGGCTGTCCTTCAACGATGGGAAAATGGCGGGCCATGACCGAAGCCGCCAATCTACCGCCATTGCCCGACCGCCTCTCGGTCGACCCGCGCAGCCCGCACCATGTGCCGGCGGTGTTCGAGCACGGCATCGGCATCCGCCTCAACGGCAAGGAGCGCTTCGACGTTGGCGAGTACTGCCTCAGCGAAGGCTGGATCAAGGTGCCGGCCGGCAAGACGCTCGACCGCCAGGGCCAGCCGTTGCTGATCAGGCTGAGGGGCCGGGTCGAGGCGTTCTACCGCCCCTGAGACCTTCCGGGCAGACCGTTTGCCACGACGAGTGTCCTGTTTTTCCATGAGGTTTCGACCATGAAAATCGTTCGCTCTTCCCTGCTCGCACTCGCCGCCGCTTCCCTCGTCGCCTGCGGCTCGATGCGCACTTCGGGCGGCTCGGCCGCTGCTGCCGATGTCGACACCGCCGTCGTGATCCTGCCCAACGCCGGCGCGGGTGCGCAGCTGGAGTCGGGCTGCTGGGCCACGTTCTACGACGAGCGCAACTTCGCCGGCGCCTCGCTCACGCTGATCGGCCCGGTCGAGCTGACGACGCTCGACCGCGGCACCGCGCAACAGCTGCGGCGCGACATCAAGAGCGTCGTGACCGGCCCGCGCGCCACGCTGATCGTCTACGACAAGCAGCTGCTGTCGAGCCGCTCGGTCGGCTTCCAGCCGGCCACGCGCGAGCCGGGCCTGGTCGAGAAGCTCGGCTTCGGCGGCCGGATCGAGTCGATGCGCCTGTCCTGCAGCTAAGGCCATTGCCGGCCGGCGGCGCTGCCCGGCGGCGCCTTCGCTAAGCTCTTCGTCCCCCAGCCGCGACCAGGAGCAACGCCTTGCCCGAGTACCGAAAGACCGCCGAGGCGGTGGCCAGGCTCAGCCGCGAGCAGTACCGCGTCACGCAGCAGAGCGGCACGGAGGCGCCCGGCACGGGCGCGCTGCTCGACAACGACGAGCCCGGGATCTACGTCGACATCGTCTCCGGCGAGCCGCTGTTCGCCTCGGCCGACAAGTTCGAGTCGGGCTGCGGCTGGCCCAGCTTCACCAAGCCCGTCGTGGCGGCACACGTGAACGAGCTGAAGGACGCCTCGCACGGCATGGTGCGCACCGAAGTGCGCTCGGCGCACGGCGACAGCCACCTCGGCCACGTGTTCGAGGACGGCCCGCGCGACCGCGGCGGCCTGCGCTACTGCATCAATTCGGCATCGCTGCGCTTCGTGCACCGCGACGACATGCAGGCCGAGGGTTACGGCGACTACATCGACCAGGTGGAGGAAGTGAAATGAGCGCGACGCACGGCACGGCGGAAGGGATGACGCAAGAGCGGGCTGTTCTGGCCGGCGGCTGCTTCTGGGGCATGCAGGACCTGATCCGCAAGATGGACGGCGTGGTGTCGACCCGCGTCGGCTACTCGGGCGGCGACGTGCCGAACGCGACTTACCGCCACCACGGCACCCACGCCGAAGCCATCGAAATCGTCTTCGACCCGGCCCGGCTCGGTTACAGAAAGCTGCTCGAGTTCTTTTTCCAGGTGCACGACCCCAGCACCAGGAACCGCCAGGGCAACGACCGCGGCATGAGCTACCGCTCGGCGATCTACACGACCAGCGACGCGCAGCGCCTGGTCGCCGAGGACACCATCGCCGACGTCGACGCGTCGGGGCTCTGGCCGGGCCGCGTGGTGACCGAGGTCGCGCCGGCCGGTGCGTTCTGGCAAGCCGAGCCGGAGCACCAGGACTACCTCGAACGCATTCCCAATGGCTACACCTGTCACTTCGTGCGCCCGAACTGGAAGCTGCCGGCCCGCGATCGCGTGAGCTGACCGGGGGTGTCGACAACGGCAGGTGACCGCACGACCACCTGGAAGCAGGATGGACGATGGACGGGCACCCACGGAAGGCGCTGGACCGCTATCGTCTGGCCACGAATACCGGGGGTGCGATGAAAGACATAGATTCCGTGCACGTCGCCGTCCTCAGGCAAGCGCGCGCCATGCTCGGTTGGCCCCAGCCTCACTTCGAAATATCGAACGCGCCGGTGCTCCTCGGCAACGACGTCGACACCGCCGTGTCGGCACACGCGCTCGTCGTCACCCCGGCCCAGGACCTCGCCTTCTTCGCGCGCAGCTCCGCCTGGCGCTGCACCTCGTGCGGCAAGGTCCACAGCTTCGCCGAACGGGTGTCGGTGGTGTTCGCCTCTCCTTGCGTCTGCACCAGCATCGAATTCGAGCCGCAGCGAGGCGATGCTTTCGCGGTCGCGGTCTCGTCGGGCCTGGCGCTGTCGGGCGCCTCGACGAACTGATCTTCTGCGTTTCGTTCCGGGAACGCAGCGTGCCCTGATCGTGCGTGCTGCTGATATCGTTGCAGCGACCACATCAAGGAATCGACCATGGCCTCCATTTCCAACCTGCAAGAACTCTATATCGACGAGTTGAAGGACCTCTGGTCAGCCAACGACCAGATGTCCCGGGCGCTGAAGAAGATCGCGCCGAGCGCCACTCACGGCAAGCTGAAATCGATGCTCGAATCGGCGCAAGGCGGCATCACCAAGCACACCGAGCTGCTCAAGTCGCTGATCCAGGCGCAAGGCGGCGAGGTCTCGAAGGAACACTGCAGGGGCATGGAAGGCCTTGCCGCCGAGGCGATCAAGCACACCGTCGACGACGCGCCCCAGAACGGCCCCGTGCTCGACGCTGCGATCATCGCCCAGTACCAGCGCATGACGCACTACGGCATCACGGGCTTCGGCACGGTGGCGGCGTTCGCCAAGGCGCTGAAACTGAGCGACGACAACGCTCGCCTCAAGGCCGCGGTGAAAGACATGTACAGCAGCGACGAGCTCCTGACCGAGCTCGCCGAAGCTGCGGTGAACACCGCCGCCGCCAAGAGCTGACGCCCGCCCGGCCGCCGGCTCAGCCTGCGGCTCGGCACCGCGTGCCTGCGGCCTGGCAACGATCGTGTGGCCAGACCCTGCGGTTCTAGACCGAGCCCGTCTTGACCGGCGCTCCTACCGCGCTGTCCTGGAACGCCGGCGTGCCGATCCGGCCCGGCACCATTGCCGTCGACGGCTTCGAGTTCGCCGCCACGCCGCGCATCTCGCCGGCCGGCTTGGGAAAGCCCGACCGCTTGCTGTAGTCGTAGGGCGAGGCGCCGAGCACCTGGGCCTTCGGCTTCGCGCCTTCGGCCGTCTTCATGTCGATGTAGGCGATGCTGCCGATCGTGGCCAGCGTTGCCAATGTGCGGACCGGCTTGCCCGCCGTCAGCAGGCCGGCGCCGACCGTCGCCATGTCGAGCGCATCTCCGGCGACCCGGCCCCAGAGCCAGGGCGCCGGGTCCTTCGACGTCAGCAGGCCGATGCCGACGCCGATCTCGCGCAGGCCGTACAGGCGCGTCAACACGGGCACGTTCGGCATGCCGGCGGCGCGGGCGAGCGACCGCGGCATGACGAGCTCGGCCACGCCGAGGCCGATGCTGAACCAGCCGAGGGCGCGCGCCGGCACCCGCATCGGGCCCTCCGGCGTCTTGGCAAGGGCACGGGACAGCGGGTGCAATGTGGAGGTGCTCATGGGGTTTCCTTGGCGCTGCGCGCTTCGATGGACTGCGGGGACGTGGCGCGGCGCTTCACGGCTTCATGACGACCTTGATGCAGCCGTCCTCCTTGTCGCGGAAGGTCTTGTACATGCCGGGGCCGTCTTCGAGGCCGACGGTGTGCGTGATGACGAACGACGGGTCGATCTGCCCGTCGACGATGCGCCGGAGCAGGTCGTCGGCGAAGCGGTTGACGTGGGTCTGGCCGGTCTTCATCGTCAGGCCCTTGTTCATGAAGGCACCGAACGGGATCTTGTCGACCAGGCCGCCGTAGACGCCGGCCACCGAAATGATGCCGGCCGGCCGGCACACGTACATCATCTCGCGCAGCACGTGCGGGCGGTCGCTCTCGATCATCACCGACTGCTTGACGCGGTCGATCATCGAGTCGATGGAGCGCAGCGCATGCGACTCCATGCCGACGGCGTCGATGCACTTGTCGGGGCCCTTGCCGGCAGTCAGCTCCTGCAGCCGGTCGAGCACGCTGTCGTAGTCGAAGTTGATCGTGATCGCACCGCCGGCGCGTGCCATCTCGAGCCGCTCCGGCACGTTGTCGATGCAGACCACCTGCTCGGCGCCCAGCAGCACGGCGCTGCGGATGGCGAACTGGCCGACCGGTCCGGCGCCCCAGATGGCGACGATGTCGGTCGGCTGGATGTCGCACGCAACCGCCGCCTGCCAGCCGGTGGGGAAGATGTCGCCGAGGAACAGCGCCTGCTCGTCGGTGATGCCGTCGGGAATCTTGACCGGCGCCACGTCGGCGTACGGCACGCGCACGTACTCGGCCTGGCCGCCGGAGTAGCCACCGGTGAGGTGCGTGTAGCCGAACAGGCCGGCGGTCGTGTGCCCGAAGGTCAGGTCGCCGAGGTCCTTGTTGCGGTTCGAGCGTTCGCATACCGAGAAGTTGCCGCGCCGGCACTGGTCGCAGTCGCCGCAGCAGATCGTGAACGGCACGACCACCCGGTCGCCCACTTTCAGCTTCCTGTTCTCGGCGCCGACCTCGACCACCTCGCCCATGAACTCGTGGCCGACGATGTCGCCCGACTTCATGCCCGGCATGAAGCCGTCGTAGAAGTGCAGGTCGGAGCCGCAGATCGCGCAGCACGTCATCTTGATGATGGCGTCGCGAGGGTGCTCGATGATCGGGTCGGGCACCGTGTCGTAGCGCATGTCGTTCTTGCCGTGCCAGCAGATGGCCTTCATTCGATATCTCCAGGAGAGTGTGTCGTTCGACGGGTGGCAGCCGTTGTGCCCGCGTGGCGGCATCGCGGTGGCGGCGCCGGGGAGCGCGTGTTCGACGTGAAGTCGAACGACGCGCCGCCCGGGTCATGTGCCGCAGAAGGTCTGGTAGCAGGCGGTGGCTTCGGCCGTGGCCGGCTCGGCGTAGGCCGCGCGAGCGTCGACCTCGTCGAAGGGGTGGCGCAGGGCGTCGAGCAGGCGGTCGAACGGGCCGATGTCGCCGTCGTCGGAGGCGGCGGCGAGCGCTTCCTCGACGCGGTGGTTGCGCGGAATGATCCAGGGGTTGACGCTGCGCATGCGGGCGGCGCGCGCGGCGGCGGCTGCGCTGCCCGACGCGCCGCCTTCGTCCTCGTGCGCGCACCGCTCGTGCCAGCGTGCCAGCCAGGCGTCGGGCGCACTGGCGTCGGCGAACAGCGCGCGCAGCGGCCCGTCGTCGCCGCCGGCCGCGTCGGCCAGGCGCCGCCAGGCGAGCGTGAAGTCGGCGCCGGCGGCGTGCAGCACGGCGAGCCAGTCCTCGGCCAGCCGACCGTCGGCGGCCTCGTCGGCGCCGACCACCTCGAGCAGGCCGAGCTTGGCCCGCTGGCCGGCGACGAGATGACGGCGGTACGCCGACGCAAAGGCTTCGAGCACGCCGCTGGCGAGCGCGGCGGCCTGTGCGGCGTCGTCGTCGAGCAAGGGCAGCAGGGTCTCGGCCAGGCGGGTCAGGTTCCACTGCGCGATGGCTGGCTGGTTGGCGTAGGCGTACCGGCCGTTGCGGTCGATCGAGCTGAACACCGCTGCCGGGTCGTAGGCCTCGAGGAAGGCGCACGGCCCGTAGTCGATGGTCTCGCCGGAGATCGTCATGTTGTCGGTGTTCATCACGCCGTGAATGAAGCCGACGTTCATCCAGCGCGCGATGAGCGCCGCCTGGCGCGCCGCGACGCGCTCGAAGAAGGCGAGGAACCTTCCCGGCTGCTCGGCGAGGTCGGCGTCGTGGCGCCGGATGGCGTACTCGGCAAGCTGGCGCACGCGCTCCACGTCGCCGCGCGAGGCGAAGAACTGGAACGTGCCGACTCGGATGTGGCTGGCCGCCACGCGGGTGAGCACCGCCCCGGGCAGCACGGTCTCGCGCCGCACCGGCTGCCCCGTCGCGACCACGGCCAGCGCGCGCGTCGTCGCGACCCCGAGCGCGTGCATCGCCTCGCTGATCAGCGCCTCGCGCAGCATCGGCCCGACGGCCGCCTTGCCGTCGCCGCCGCGCGAGAACGGCGTGCGGCCCGAGCCCTTGAAGGCGATGTCGCGGCGCTGGCCGGCGCGGTCGACGAGCTCGCCGAGCAGCAGAGCGCGGCCGTCGCCGAGCTGCGGCGAGAAGCCGCCGAACTGGTGGCCGGCGTAGGCCTGCGCGACCGGTTCGGCGCCCCCGGGCAGCGCGTTGCCCGAGAACAGCGCGGCGCCGGCCTCGCCTTCGAGCGCGGCGGTGTCGAGGCCGAGCTCTTCGGCGAGCGGCGTGTTGAAGAACAGCGATCGCGGGGCCGGCGCGGCTTCGGGGCGCCAGGGCACGGAAAAACCCGGCAGGTCGCGGGCGTAGGAGTTGTCGAGCTTCACGGTGGATGCGGCGTGGCAGCGGAAAACCGCAGTGTGACGCGTCGCCGCCGGGAAGCGCTTCGGCGCGGCCGACCCGACCCGGTCAATACGTCTCGAGGTGCAGGCGGCCTTCGCGCTTGAGCGCGGGCGCGATGCCCGGCCACGACAGGTTCGCGTGCTCGGCCACCTCGCGCAGCGCCAGCAGGACGCCCTCCTCCATCGCCTTCAGCCCGCACACGTAGAAGTGCGCGTTCGGGTCGGCGAGCAGCAAGGCGAGGTCGGCGGCGCGTTCTTTCATCAGGTCCTGCACGTAGCGCTTCGGCTGGCCCGGCGTGCGCGAGAAGGCGAGGTTGATGTCGATGAAGTCTTTCGGCAGGCTGGTCAGCGGCCCGAAGTAGGGCAGCTCCTCGCGCGTGCGGGCGCCGAAGAAGAGCATGAGCTTGCCGCCCTCGAACCGGCCGGTCTTCCTCTGCCGGCGCCGCCACTCGGTCATCGCCCGCATCGGCGCGCTGCCGGTGCCGGTGCAGACCATCACGATGTGCGACCGGGCGTGGTTCGGCATCAGGAAGCTCTGGCCGAACGGCCCGACGACCTGCACCGGGTCGCCGACCTGGAGGTCGCAGACGTAGTTCGAGGCGACGCCGCGGAACGGCCGGCCCTGGTGGTCTTCGCTCACCCGCTTCACGGTGAGCGAGAGGTTGTTGTAGCCCGGCCGCTCGCCGTTGCGCGGGCTGGCGATCGAGTACTGGCGCGGCTGGTGGGCACGGCCGTGGCCATCGGTGCCCGGCGGCACGATGCCGATCGACTGGCCCTCCAGCACCGGGAACGGCACGGCGCCGAAGTCGAGCACGATGTGGTGGGTGTGGCTGGCGAAGCCGTCTTCGGTGCAGTCGACGTTGCCGACCACCGTGGCAAGCGCCGGGCTCTTCGGCGTGAACGCGTTGGTGACGGGCTTTTCGGCCGACGCCGGCGGCACGGTCGAGCCGAAGGCGGCCGAATTGAACGGCGCCTCGCCGGCGGCGGCCTCCGGCCTGACGGCGAGCACCGGCTCGCCCGGCAGCGCCGCGGCGGCATCCGCCGACACGCCTTCGGCAGCGAGCTGCTCCGGAGTGAGCTCGGCCGGCAGCTCGTCCCACGTCAGCTGGTCGGCGGTCGGGTAGGCGACCGCCTTCGGCACCGTGCGCCAGTTGTCGATGGAGCCGGTCGGGCACGGCGAGATGCAGGCCATGCAGAGATTGCAGATCTCGGCGTCGACGACGTAGTTGCGGTCGTCGTGGCTGATCGCACCCACGGGGCACGTGGCCTCGCAGGTGTTGCAGCGGATGCAGATCTCGGGGTCGATCAGGTGCTGCTTGATCAGCACCGCGTCGATGGCGGTTTCCACGGCGCTACTGCGCGACCGGCCGAGCGCCGGGCCGCCCCAAGCCGGCCAACGCCCCCTCGGGGGGCAGCGACGGTACTCCGGAGCGTGGGGGCTTCATCAGCCGAATCTCACGTACTCGAACTCGACCGGGTTCTTGTTGATGCCCATCGCCGGCGGCGCGATCCAGCCGGCGAACCTGCCGGGCTCGACCACGCGGCCCATCAGCGAGGCGACGAAGGCACGGTCGCCCGGCGTCGGCAGCCACTGGCTCTCGCTCGCGGCCCACTCCTCCGCGCTGACGACACGGCCTTCAGGCGAGAGGCGGATGCCGGCGAGCGCGCCGATCTTGCGGTTGAAGGCCTTGTGCGGCACGACCAGGCGGGTCGCGATGCCGGCCTTTTCGAGCACCTTGTTCCAGCGGCCGACGCCGGCGACCGAGTCCTTGATGAAGTCGTCGCGCAGCACCTCGTTGAGGGCGTTGAGCATCGGCACCTCCTTCTCGACGAGCTGGGAGTTCTGCACCTCGAGGACCTTGTACGTCTGGCTCTTGAGCACGTGGTCGTCGGTGCGCTTGCCTTCCTCGTAGCGGCCCTTCAGGCCCGACGAGTAGAAGGTGGCGGCGTTGCTCGACTGGTCGGCGCCGAACAGGTCGATGGTGACGGAGTAGTGGAAGTTGAGGTAGCGCTGGATCGTGCCCAGGTCGATGGCGCCGGCCGCGCGGACGAGCGCGGCGTCGTCGGTCTTCAGCCCGTTCATCACCTGCGCCGTGCGCTGCAGGGTGCGCGAGACGCCGCTCTCGCCGACGAACATGTGGTGCGCTTCCTCGGTCAGCATG
>CAXSEJ010000062.1:0-11484 GCA_964236395.1 uncultured Rhizobacter sp. | reverse complement strand
TACGGAATCTCGTCGACGATGATCGACTGGCGCTGGCCCTTGTCGATGTCCTCGAAGTGGCACTTGGCGCGCATCACGACGCGGCCGCGGCCGGTGCGGTAGCCCTCGCGCACGCCCGACAGGCCGTGGATGATGCCGGCGGTCGGGAAGTCGGGCGCCGGCACGATCTCCATCAGCTCGTCGATCGTCGCCTCGGGGTGGCGCAGCACGTGCAGGCAGGCGTCGACGACCTCGTTCAGGTTGTGCGGCGGAATGTTCGTCGCCATGCCGACGGCGATGCCCGACGAGCCGTTGACGAGCAGGTTCGGCAGCTTCGACGGCAGGACCAGCGGCTCCTTCTCGTTGCCGTCGTAGTTGGGGCCGAAGTCGACCGTCTCCTTGTCGAGGTCGGCGAGCATCTCGTGCGAGATTTTCGCCAGCCGGATCTCGGTGTAGCGCATCGCCGCCGCGTTGTCGCCGTCGACCGAGCCGAAGTTGCCCTGGCCGTCGACCAGCATGTGGCGCAGCGAGAACGGCTGGGCCATGCGCACGATCGTGTCGTAGATGGCGCTGTCGCCGTGCGGGTGGTACTTGCCCATCACGTCGCCGACGATGCGCGCGCTCTTCTTGTACGGCCGGTTCCAGTCGTTGCTGACCTCGTGCATCGCGAACAGCACGCGCCGGTGCACCGGCTTCAGGCCGTCGCGCGCGTCGGGCAGGGCCCGTCCGACGATCACGCTCATGGCGTAGTCGAGGTAGGACCGCCGCATTTCCTCTTCGAGGCTGATCGGCAGTGTTTCTTTGGCGAAGGAGGTCATCGGATCGGCTCGCGGGAAGGGCGGCACAGCGCGGCGAAGAGCCGAACGCGAGGGCAGATTCTAAGTGTCGGCCGCCTGTCGCAGCCGCGCAACAACGATCCCGCAGAGCGTTGTCCACCGGGGCAAAATCGAGTCGGACGAAAGCCCTATGGCACAATGAGTTGGTCGGTGGTCAACGCCCGGGAAACGGGGGTGGCCGGTATTTTCCGATTCAATTCGGACGTTTTTAAGCAGAACACTACTTGCCTTCCCTCGAGAGGAGAATCATGAAGAAACTGAACAAGGTGGCGTCGCTTTTTGCAACCGCCGCTCTCGCATCCTCGTTCGCGAACGTCTCTGCGCAGACGGTCGACAACTGGGTGAGCGGTACCGGCTTGCCCTGGAAGAACGGCACCAATGAACTTTGCTGGCGCGACGGTGTGTGGACGCCCGCGACCGGCCTGCAAGGCTGCGATGGCGTGCCCGTTCCGGCCGCTCCGATGGCACCTGCTCCCGCGCCGCGGCCGGCTCCTGCCCCGGCGCCCGCCCCGGCCCCGGCGCCCGCCCCGGCTGTTGTCGCCGCTCCGACCAGCGAGAAGGTCACCTTCGCCGCCGACGCCTTCTTCGACTTCGACAAGGCCGTGCTCAAGCCGGAAGGCCGCGCCAAGCTCGACGACCTGGTGAGCAAGATGGGAGGCCTGAACCTCGAAGTCATCATCGCCGTCGGCCACACCGACTCGATCGGCTCGGATGCGTACAACCAGCGCCTGTCGATCCGTCGCTCGGAAGCCGTCAAGGCGTACCTGGTGAGCAAGGGTGTCGAGAAGAACCGCGTGTACACCGAAGGCAAGGGCGAGAAGCAGCCAGTCGCCGACAACAAGACGTCGGAAGGCCGTGCCAAGAACCGCCGTGTCGAGATCGAAGTGGTCGGGACCCGCGGTCGGTAAGACGTCTCCCTGAATCAAAAAACCCCGCGCTGCGGGGTTTTTTGTTTTCGGTGGGTAGCATCGCTCATGGCCACTGTCAACGCCGATCCACGCGAGCTTGCGAAGTTCAGCGAGCTGGCCCACCGCTGGTGGGACACCGACAGCGATTTCAGGCCCCTGCACCAGATCAACCCGCTGCGGCTCGACTGGATCGACGGGCTTGCACAGCTCGCCGGCAAGCGCGTGCTCGACGTGGGATGTGGTGGCGGCATCCTGGCCGACTCGATGGCCCGACGAGGAGCCGACGTGCTCGGCATCGACCTCGCCGGCAAGGCGCTCAAGGTGGCGCAGCTGCACGCCATCGAAGCCGCCACACCACGAGTCGCTTATCGAGAAATCGCGGTCGAAGCGTTGGCCAGCGAGGTGCCCGCCAGCTTCGATGTCGTCACGTGCATGGAGATGCTCGAGCACGTGCCCGAGCCGTCATCCGTCGTGGCCGCGTGCGCGCGTCTGGTCAAGCCGGGCGGATGGGTCTTCTTCTCGACCATCAACCGAAATGCGAAGGCGTTCGCGTTCGCGATCGTCGGTGCAGAGCATGTCTTGTCCTTGCTGCCCAAGGGCACGCACGAATACGCGAAGTTCATCCGGCCGAGCGAGCTGGCGGCGTGGTGCCGTGGCGCCGCTCTCGAGCTCGATTCGACGCGAGGTCTCGAATACAACCCGCTCACTCGCCGCTATCGCCTTTCGGCGAACACCAGCGTCAATTACCTCGTCGCCTGTCGAGCTGCATGAGCTGTGCGGTTCGCGCGGTGCTGTTCGACCTCGACGGCACGCTGCTCGACAGTGCGCCCGACCTCGCCGGCGCCTGCAACGACATGCGCGCCGAGCGGGGCCTTCCGGCACTGCCGTATGCGCAGCTTCGTTGCCTGGTCGGCTCAGGGGCGCGCGGCATGGTCGGTGCTGGTTTCGGCGTTGCCCCTGGCGACGAGCGTTTCGAGGCGCTGCGTGACGAGTTCCTGCTCCGCTACGAAAACCGCATGACCCGCGACACGGCGTTGTTCGCCGCGGTGCCTTCGCTGCTCGAAGGCCTGGGCCGTCGGGGCCTGCCCTGGGGCATCGTCACCAACAAGGCGGCGCGCTTTGCCGTGCCACTCGTGCAATGGCTCGGCTTGACGGGCACCCTGACGGCGCTCGTCTGCGGCGACACCACGCCGCATGCCAAGCCGCATCCGGCGCCCTTGCTCGAAGCGGCTCGCCGGATCGGCGTGCCGGCCGCCGACTGCGTTTACGTCGGCGACGATGTGCGCGACGTCGATGCGGGCCGGGCCGCCGGAATGCGCACGCTCGTGGCGGCCTGGGGCTATCTTGGCACCGGTGCACCCATGGCCGAATGGGGCGCCGACGGCATGGTCCAGACGCCGACGGACGTGCTGCGCTGGATAGAAGCGACTTGAAGCCGGCTTCGCTGGCCTAAGATACGCGCCCTGGGGCTGACCTGGCTTCGACGAGGGTTCGGAGTTGGAACAGTGCACGCCGAGCACCAGTTCGCTCGTAAATCCACTGGAAACAAAGTAACTGCGAACGATCAAACGTACGCTCTCGCCGCTTAACACCGGTGAGCTTCGCAACAGTTGGCCGATGGGCTGGGCCTGAGGGGTAACCCGAAGGCTGCGAAGTCATACACATGGGCTCGTCCTGCGTCGCGTCATTCGGCGCAGGATCAAATCAAGTGAATCGGGGACCAGGTAGCGTGCTGCTGCGCGACCGGGGCCCTTAAAACCAAATCAGTCAGCTAAGCGCGTAGATCTGCCTGACAAAGGCTTTCGGACGGGGGTTCGATTCCCCCCAGCTCCACCAGACATCGCAGGGCCTCTTCGGAGGCCCTTTTTTTGTGCGCTCGCAATGGCGCGTCGCTTGCCGTTCATGCCACACGCGCCCTCGCAGGATTCCCGACATGCCCGAGCCCCGATCCTTACAGCACCTGCCGAGCCGCGACGACGAGGGCCGCTGGCTCGCCGTCGTCGAGGCGACCCAGGGCACCCGGCACAAGTACAAGTACGAGGCGCCGTGGCGCGCTTTCGTGCTGAGCGGCGTGCTGCCCCTCGGGCTCGCCTTTCCCTACGACTTCGGCTTCGTGCCGTCGACGCTCGGTGACGACGGCGACCCGCTCGACGTCCTCGTGCTCGCCGACGAGGCCTTGCCGCCGGGGAGCGTCGTGCCGTGCCGCGTGGTCGGCATCATCGAAGCCGAGCAGCACGACCGAGGCGGCGAGCCCGAGCGCAACGACCGCCTCGTCGCGATCGCCGACTCGTCGCATCGCTACGCCCAGTGCCATGCCCTCGACGATGTCGCCGCCAACGTGCTCGACCAGGTCGAGCGCTTTTTCATCCACTA
Source organism: uncultured Rhizobacter sp. (assembly GCA_964236395.1). Taxonomy (GTDB): domain Bacteria; phylum Pseudomonadota; class Gammaproteobacteria; order Burkholderiales; family Burkholderiaceae_C; genus Schlegelella_A. Next base: position 7,388 of record CAXSEJ010000062.1, on the reverse strand, counting down.
CAACGACCAGAAGGGCGGCAGCTTCCGTCCGCTGGCGCGGCGAGATGCGGCGGAGGCCATTCGCGTGCTGGAAGAAGGTCAGCGGCGCTTCGCGGCCCTCGACGCCTGAAGTGGGCACGGCTTATCAGGGGGTCGGGGCAGACGGGGAAACGCGTTGGCGGCTCGCGGCTGCCGCCGGGCCGGCAGCCAGCCGTTGCTCCAGGCGCTTGCGATCTGCCATCAACCGCCCCGCGACCAGCGTCACGACCTGAAAGCCGAACGCCGGGTTCTGAAAGTACAGCTGCTGGAAGGTGTCGCCGTCGATGTGCAGCACGGTGCAGGCGGTGGTGCAGCGGGCGGTCAAGGTCCGGCGCTTGTCGGGTGCGAAGAAGGCGATCTCTCCGAACAGGCTGCCCGGCTCGAGCGTCTCGCCGATCTCGACGAACTCGAGCCGGCCGTCGACGAGGAAATACAGCCTGTCGGCGGCGTCGCCCTTCCTGAACAGCACCGCGCCTGCTTTCAACCGGCGCTTGCGCATGTAGGGCTTGAGCCAGACGCCGGAAAGATCGCCTGTCGCCGCCGCCGCACGCACGCGGCGGGTCAGGCGAACCATCTCCATCGCCCGGTAGATGTTGATGGGCAACAGCGCCCCGTGCAGCAGCACCATCACCATGGAAGGGTGCAGCGCGCCGTAGATGAGAAAGCCCACGTTGCCGCCCACGGCAAGGTAGCGCAGCGGAATCATGGTCTTGACGAAAGAGCTGACGATGACCAGCGCTGCCGCCACGGCTGCCGAGCACAGCGCGAAGATGGCGAGCGGCGTTGCGAACGCTGCCGATATGCCCGTGGCCGCGGCGGCGAACAGGTCGTGCGCTGACATTGCTTCCTTCAGGTGGGGCGCTGGCCTTGCACTGTGCCGTATCGCGCAAATCAGGGCCGCATACTAGCGAGCTATGCGCGACGAGCCACCCGTGAGCTGCAGCCGCCGGACCCTGCTGGTCCAGGCACTGGCAGCGGCGGTGGCCTGCGAGTTCGCGCCGCTCTCGGCGCTGGCGGCGCCGATGCCACTGTCGGTCGAGAACGTGACGCGGCTCTACACCGTCGAGGTGGCCCGCATCGAGGCCCCGAACGACACCGCCAGCCTCGTGCGGGCATTGCGCGAATGGACCGGCAAGGTGGCCGTCGGCGGTGGCCGCTACAGCATGGGCGGCCAGGTCGCCATCGCTGGCGGGCTGCACATCGACATGCGGCAGATGAAGCGTGTGGTCTGGCTGCGCGTGCAAGAGCGCCGCGTTCGCGTGCAGGCCGGCATCACCTGGCGCGATCTGCAGGACGTGCTCGATGCCCACGATCTCTCCGTGCGCACCATGCAGAGCTACGCCAACTTCACCGTCGGCGGCGCGGTGTCGGTGAATGCCCATGGCCGCTACGTCGATCACGGGCCGATCGCGCAGTCGGTGCGGGCGTTGCAGCTGGTGCTTGCCGACGGGCGCATCGTCGAGGCCGATCGCCGTGAGAACACCGAGCTGCTGCGTGCGGCCATCGGCGGTTACGGCGCCATCGGCGTGATCACGGAAGTCGAGCTCGACCTCGACCAGAACGTAAAGATGGAGCGCCGGATCGAAGCCGTGGCACTGGCCGACTACCCGGCGTACTTCGCCACCGAGGTGCTGAACGATCGTGCGAGCGTGATGCACAACGCCGACCTGCTGCCGCCGGGTTTCGACGCGCCCGTCGCGATCACCTGGCGCCGCACCGACAAGCCGCTGACGCGCACGCAGCGCCTGGTGCCGCGCGGGCAGAGCTACACGCTGCAGCGCAACGCGCTGTGGGCGCTGACCGAGCTGCCGGGCGCGGCCAAGGCACGCGAGCCCGCGACCGACATGGCACGGCGGCTGCGCCCCGAAGTGGCTTGGCGCAACCGCGAGGCAAGCCTCGACGTCGCTTCGCTCGAGCCGACCTCGCGCAGCGTCTCGACGTACGTGCTCGACGAGTTCTTCGTCCCGACGCGCCACTTCCAGGGCTTCGTGGCGGAGATGGGCCGCGTCCTGTGCCGCCACCGTGTCGCTGCCGTCAATGTCTCCATCCGGCACAGCCCGGCGGATGCGCTCGCGCTGCTGCCCTGGGCGCGCGAAGAGGTGTTTTCGTTCGTCCTGTTCTACAAGCAGCGTGTCGACCCGGAGGCGCAACGCGCCGTCGGCAGATGGACACGCGAGCTCATCGACGCCACGCTGCGCCACGAGGGGCGCTACTACCTGCCGTACCAGCTCCACGCCACGCCCGAGCAGTTCGAGCGCGCCTACCCCGAGGTGGCGCAGCTGCGCGAGCTCAAGGCCCGTGTCGATCCCGAGAGCCGCTTCAGCAACTCGCTCTGGCGCAAATACCTCTGACCCATGGCGGCCCGACCCGGTTCGCCGCCATGACAGCTTCCCTGGTGCTCCACCCGCTGTTCGACGGTGTCTCTTCGGCGGCGCTGACGCGCCTGCAAAGGCACCTGCAGATCCGCCGCTTCCAGGCCGGCGACATCGTTCTGCGCGCCGGCGTGGCGTCGGCCGAGCTGTTCGGGCTGATCGACGGCGCCGTGCGTGTCGAGCTCGCCGGCGGCCGGCGCGTGCAGCTGATGCCGCCGCAGTGCTTCGGCGAGCTCTCGGCGCTGACCGGCGACCCGGTCTCCGCCACGGTCGTGGCCCAGCACGACAGCAGCATGTGGGTCATCGCCGCGCCCGTGCTCTTCGATGCCCTCGCCAGCGAGGTCGCGTTCTTCCGCAACGTCGCCCATCTGCTCGGCATGCGCCTGCGCGAACGCACGCGCAAGGCGCCGACGACGCGTTCGCGCGTCGTTCTCGCACCGATGGGCGAGGAAGGCGACAGCGCCTTGCTCGCCGCCGTGGCCCGCGGCCTGCAGCACTACGCGCCCGGGTCGGAGCATTACGCCGCGAGGAGCGGCGACGACGACCTCGGCCGCAAGCGCATGCGCCGTTGGCGCGAGCACGGCCCGGGCGATGCCTTGCTGCTGGTCGGCGTCGGCCTGGCCGGATGCGCGGGCGCGCTGGCCGATCTGGATGCCGACGACGCCCTGCTCGGCACCGTCGAGGACCTGGCCGCCTTGCCGCACACGCCAGCCGCGCCCGTCGTCTGGCGCCGCGGCGAACTGTCGACGTCGGCCGATGTTCTGCGCTGGTGCCATGCCGTGCCGAGCGCCGAGATCGGTGCTGCCACCGCGGGCGGCGCGTGGGCGGCGGCAAGAACGCCGGCGCTCGACCGGCTGGTGCGGCGCTTGTGCGGACGCGAGGTCGGCGTGGCGATGAGCGTCGGCGCGGCGGCCGGGCTGGCGCACCTCGGCGTGCTGGACGTGCTCGAAAGCGACGGCCTGCCGCTCGACTACATCTGCGGCTCGAGCATGGGCGGCGCCGTGGCGCTCGCCTTCGCCCGGTGTGGCGGTGCGCGTGAGGCGATCGATGTCGTGCTGCGCCTGGTCGCCGAGTTCGCCCGCTCGAAGGGCATGCAGTGGCTGCCGCGCTCGTCGCTCATCTCGGCCTCGCGCATGACGACGATCACCGGCGCGCTGTACGGCGAGGCGACGTTCGCCCAGCTGCGCCTGCCGGTCGCCGTCGTCGCCGCCGACCTGGCCGGCGGCAAGCGCGTCGTGCTCGACAGCGGCGCCGTGGCGCCGGCGGCCCGCGCCACTGCGGCGATCCCGGGCGTGTTCGCGCCGGTGCGCATGGGCCACGCCGTGCTGGTCGATGGCGGGGTCGTGACGCGCCTGCCGGTGGACCTGCTCGCTGCCCGTGGCTGCGGCTTCAAGCTGGCGGCGCTGGTGCGCCCGACCTATCCGCAGGAGGCGCCCGACGCCGCCCGCGCCGCCGATCGACTGGAGCAGCGGCTGCAGCGCCCCTTCGGGCTGCGCGCCGCCATGGGCGGCGCCTGGCGCCTGCAGGGCTGGTGGGACGCGGCCGCCCATGCCGAGCGCGCGGACCTGTCGCTGACGGTGCCGATCCCGGTCGGCGAGGGTTTCAACTTCGCCGCCGCCGAGGCGATGATCGACTGCGGCCGGAGGACGGCGCAGGAACGCCTGCCGCAGATCCGTCAGGCGATGCAGCGAGTGCTGGCGCCCGGCGTGCCCTGACGCCTATCTAGTGTCGTGAGTTAGAAGTTCGCAGACAAACCTTTCGACGCTTGCGAGGATGTCGTCTGCTGATTTGGACCACACGAACGGCTTGGGGCGGGCGTTGTTTAGGTCCAGGTATTGGCGGATGGCCTGTTCGAGTTGTCGAGTCGAGCGATGCGTGCCGCGTCGGATGTAATTCTGGGTGAGCGTGGCGAACCAGCGCTCGACCTGGTTGAGCCAGGAGGCTGAGGTGGGGGTGAAGTGGACGTGGAACCTGGGATTGCGAGCGAACCAAGACTTGATCGCCGCTGTCTTGTGAGTGCCGTAGTTGTCCATCACGAGATGGATTTCCATTTGCGGCGGCACGTTGGTCTCGATGGTGCGTAAGAACTGCAGGAACTCGGCACTGCGGTGCCGGCGATGCAGCTCGCCGATGACCTCGCCGGTAGCGATGTCGAGCGCTGCAAAGAGCGTCGTTGTCCCGTGCCGCGAGTAGTCGTGGGTGCGTCGCTCGGGGATGCCGGGAGCCAGTGGCAGAAGCGGCTGCGTGCGATCGAGCGCCTGGATCTGGCTCTTCTCGTCCACGCACAGCACCATCGCCTTCATTGGCGGATCAAGGTACAGGCCGACGATGTCGCGCACCTTCTCGACAAAGAGCGGATCGCTCGAGAGCTTGAACGTCTCTTGCCGATGCGGCTGCAGGCCAAAGGCGCGCCAGATGCGAGACACCGCCGTCTGCGACAGGCCTGCATCGCGCGCCATGGAGCGAGTGCTCCAGTGAGTGGCGCCCGCCGGTACGCTCTCCAACGTCTTGGCGATCACGGCATCGACGCGCGAGTCGTCGATCGTGCGTGGTGCCCCAGGCCGCGGCGCATCGAGCAGGCCATCGAGTCGCTGCTCGACAAAGCGAGCCCGCCACTTGGAAACCGTCTGCTGTGTCACCCCCTGGCGGGCCGCAACCACCTTGTTGTCTGCACCGCCAGCGCAGGCCAAGACAATGCGTGCGCGCATCGCAAGCGCCTGCGCCGTCTTGCGCCGCAGCGTCAGCGCCTCAAGCTGCTCGCGTTCGGTCTCGCTCAACATCAGTTGCGTCTTGGGTCTGCCGCGCATCGAAGCCTCGCCGTGTGCACACGCTACACGACCGACTCCAATAAGCCCCATTAGTTCAACGAACTTCCAACTCACCACACTAGGTGCCACTGCGCACGAGGCGCACGGCAAACTTGGCCTGGCCGGTGTTGCCGTAGAGCTTGCCGTTGGCGAAGTTGATCGTCCACGCGTTGAGGTTGTCGTCGCTGCCGTCGCGCGTCGCCCAGAACGAGACTGGCGGCGTGTTCGGGAACGAGGCGGCGTCAATCCTCGGCTTCTTCCTGGCCTTGGTGTCGAGCAAGACGTGCAGCTCGTCTCGTGTCGGCAGCCGCCATCCCTTGCCGGCGGCGGTCGCGGCGGCCTTGGCCGCGGCGAAGGTGTACTTCACCGCCTTGCCGGCGCAGCCATGGCCGTCCCATTTCATGCCCTCGGCGCAGCGGCGCCAGACCAGGCCGCTGGTCGAATCGGTCACCTGCTGCCCGTCCGCAGCGACTGAAAAGCGCCCTTGGGCGTGTGCCGTGAGTGCGGCGAATACTCCGATCCACAGCAGAAGGATCGGTCGAATCGCTGCGCGCATCGTTGCCATGGAGTCTCCGAGCGGTGGGTGAGGGCCTGTCCTGGTGAGGACATCGAAAAATTATAGATAGCCATGCTCGAATTTGCCGATGTCGAGGGGACCGTCTGCGAATATCGCGATTCTGGTCCGCCGGCCACCGGCAATGTCGATACCGCTGACGATGACATTCTTGTCCATGTCGTATGTGCCGAGGGTCCGCTGCCGTCAGCCTGCGGCGAGACACGCAACAGGCACATCGATTACTCCAATGTTTCTTTGAGTAGCGAAGCTACGAAGATGCCACGCCAATCACAAGTTGCCGTTGCCGAAAAGGCGGAGTGTAGACAGCGAACGTTATCGACTTAAACTCTTCCAGATCATCGACTTCAAATAAGCGCCAGGCCATGACTCAGACTTATTCCCAAGTGACACGACAGATAGCGGCATTGCAATCGAAAGCCGAGCAGTTGAAGAAGCGGGAAATCGAAGGCGTGGTGGAGCGCATCAGGGCGGCGATCAAGGCCTATGGTCTGACCAGCGAGCATCTGTTCGGTGCCGCCTCCGTGACGAGCCGGGCTCCTGCGAAGGGTGGCAAGCGCGTCGCGAAGCAGCAGTACGCCGACGGGCAGGGCAATGTGTGGGGCGGCATGGGGCCGAGGCCGCAATGGCTGCGCACTGCACTCGCGGATGGCAGGCGGCTCGAAGAGTTCGCGCAGTCCGGATCGGGCACGTCGGCGTCCGAAGGCACGCCCACCGATGCGGGCCGGAAGACCCGACGTGCGGCGAAGCGCGGCAAGAAGCGCCCGGTCCGCCAGGGCTATTCCAACGGCACCGAGAGCTGGAGCGGCTTCGGTCGGCAGCCGAAGTGGTTGCAGGAAGCGCTCGCCGGCGGCGCCAGACTCGACGACCTGAAGGCGGCGGCGAAGCAATAGCCGCGCCGAGCCGCGCCGAGCCGCGCCGAGCCGCGCCGCGCCGACCCGCGATCACCGCGGCGAGCGCCGGACGGCCCCATGTCTAGACGGGCGCTCGACCCATCGCGGCGCGGGGGTCGCGCCGGGCGAGCCGGGTAAGCAGGTGCTCGACCTCGCTCTGCGCCGCCTTCGTGAGCACCGCCGCGGGCTTTCGCTGCACTGCGAAGCAAAGCAGGCCGCGCCGCATCATCACGTACTTGCGCACGGCGAGCCCGACGCCGGGCTGCTGCTCGTAGCGAAGGAGCGGCAGGTGGGCGTCGAAGAGGTCGTGCGCTTCGTCGATGCGGCCCTCGCCTTTGAGGCGCACCAGGTCGCACAGCATGTCGGGGAAGCAGTAGCCGGTGTTCGCGCCGTCGGCGCCGCGCGCCATCTCGTAGTCGAGGAACAGGCCGTTGTTGCCGCACAGGATGGAGATGTGACGCATCGAGCCGTCGGCCTCGAACGCGCGCAGGGCGCTGATCTTCTCGAGCCCCGGCCAGTCCTCGTGCTTGAGCATCACCACCGACGGCAGCTCGCCGACGATGCGCTTGATCACCGCCGGCGTCATCTGCACCGAGAACGCGAGCGGGTAGTCCTGCAGGACGATGGGCACGTCGACGCCGATCGCGTCGGCGGCCTGCCGGTAGTAGCCGACGATCTGCTCGTCGGTGCGCAGGGTGTTGGGCGGCGCGATCATCACGCCGGC
>CAXSEJ010000061.1:0-11553 GCA_964236395.1 uncultured Rhizobacter sp. | reverse complement strand
CGCAGGTCGTGGGCGAAGCCCTCGAGCTCGGCCTCGCTGGCGCCGACGCGCTTGCCGAACACGTTGTAGGCCAGCACCGCCGGGATCGCGACGGCCAGGCCGGCGGCCGTCATCACCAGCGCCTCGCCGACCGGACCGGCGACGCGTTCGATCGTGATCGAGCCCGCGGCCGAGATGCTGAGCAGCGCGTGGTAGATGCCCCAGACCGTGCCGAACAGGCCGATGAAGGGCGCCGTGCTGCCGATCGATGCGAGCAGCACCTGGCCGAACTGCAGCTGCGCGAGCACGCCGTGCAGCGCGTCGCGCAGGCGGCGGGTGAGCTGCGAATCGGCGCGGCCGTGCGCTTCGAGCGTGCCGGCCGGCGGCGTGGTCACGGCGGCGTCGACGAGCGGCCGGAGCACGCCTTCGCGGTCGAAGCCGGCCAGCTGCTCGCGCGCCGCCGGCAGCGAGGGCGCGGCCCAGAACGCCGGCACCGCCCGGCGCAGGTCGGCGTGCACGCGGTGCAGCAGCCAACCCTTCCAGAAGATCACGATCCAGGCGCTGATCGACATCAGCAGCAGCAGCACCGCCACGCCACGCGTGATGGCGTCGCCCTGCGACCAGAAGTTGGCGAAACCGCTCATGTCGTGCTCATCTCGCGCTTGTTTCGGACAAACCCAGGACTTCGGCCATGCCGAACAGGCCGCGCTCGCGGCCGGCGAGGAAGCGCGCCGCGCGCAGGCTGCCCTCGGCGTACGTGGCCCGGCTGGTCGAGCGGTGGGTGATCTCGATGCGCTCGCCGGTGCCGGCGAAAAGCGCGGTGTGGTCGCCGACGATGTCGCCGCCGCGCAGCGAGGCGAAGCCGATCGCGCCGGGGCGGCGCAGGCCGTCGCGGTCGGTGACGGCACGCGCGTCGAGCGAGCTGCCCTGCGCCGCCGCGATGACCTCGCCCATCCGCAGCGCGGTGCCGCTCGGCGCGTCGACCTTGTCACGGTGGTGCGTCTCGACGATCTCGATGTCGAAGCCTTCCGCCATCGCCCGGGCGGCGACGTCGAGCAGGCGCAGCATGACGTTGACGCCGACGCTCATGTTCGGCGCCATGACGATCGCGATGTGCTCCGCGTGGTCCGCGACCTGCGCCTTCTGGGCCGCGTCGAAGCCGGTCGTGCCGACGACGGCGGCGACGCCGAGCTCGCGGCAGAGCGCGAGGTGGGCCAGCGTGCTTTCCGGCCGCGTGAAGTCGATGAGCACGTCGCTCGTGGCGATGGCCGCGCGCGCGTCGCTGCCGACGGCGACGCCGCCGACCTCCTCGCCGACACCGGCGCTGCCGGCGATGTCGAACGCCGCGGCGAGCACGAGGTCGCTGCTCGCGCCGATCGCGTCGATCAGCGCCCGGCCCATGCGGCCCGACGCCCCGGCGATGGCGATGCGCGCCCGGGCGCCGGTCATGCGCCGGGCTCGAGCGGCGGGTAGCTGCGCACCGGCGCCGTCGGCACGGGGTCGGTCGACGCCGGCGCCGGCGGCGTCGGCAGGCGCTTCATCTGTTCGTCGGTCAGTGCCAGCGGCGGTGCGTTGCGCGAGGTCTTGAAGGTGTCGATCGAGGCCACGAAATCGCGCTCGCTCGGCAGCTCCCCACCGGTGTCGATGCTGTCGAGCACGTCGTTCTTGAAAAGCGCGACGACGCGGCGGAGCTGCGGCGCGGCGCCCTGGCGGCGGATGGTGAAGACGTAGTCCCAGCGGTCGACGTGGAAGGGGTCGGCGAGCAGCGGTGAGCCGAGGACGTCGCGAACCTGCGCCCGGCTCTGCCCGAGCTTGACCGCCGCCGCCTGCTCGCTGGTGACGACGTTGCCCTGCACCACCTCGACGCGGTACGGCGTGATCACGCCGAGAAAGTTCTCGGAATTCTGCAGCGAGCTGCAGCCGGCAAGCGCGACGGCGACCAGCACGGAGACGGGTGTGGGGGAACGCGGCATGGGTGGAAGGCGGTGGGCGCCGGGCGCCCGGCGCAGGTCGAACTCGTATGATGAAGCGATTCTATCGGCGCGCCATCGGGCGCCCGCCCTCCCATGACGCACGCCGAAGAGCTGAAGAACAGCGGCCTCAAGGCCACCCTGCCGCGCATCAAGGTGCTCGAGGTGTTCCAGAACACGTCGCAGCGCCACATGAGCGCCGAAGACGTGTTCCGCGTCCTCCTCGCCCACCACGCCGACATCGGCCTGGCGACGGTCTACCGCGTGCTGATGCAGTTCGAGCAGGCGGGCATCCTGTCGCGCAACCACTTCGAGAGCGGCAAGTCGGTGTTCGAGCTCAACGAGGGCAAGCACCACGACCACCTCGTCTGCCTCGACTGCGGCCGCGTCGAGGAGTTCTTCGATGCCGAGATCGAGAAGCGCCAGCGCAGCGTGGCGCAGGCCCGCGGCTTCGAGCTGCAGGACCACGCGCTGGCGCTCTACGCCGCGTGCACGAAGAAGGACTGCGAGTTCAAGGTCAAGTGATCGCCAAGCCGTAGCGCGCTCGCCGGCCGCCGGGCCGCCCCAAGGCCGGCGACGCCCCCTCGCGGGGCAGCGACGGTACTCCGGAGCGTGGGGGCCTGGTCACTCGGCCTTGCCCATGGCCTTGTGGTGGCGCTCGATGAACTCGGCATAGGTGTCGATGCCACGCAGCTGCAGGATCGTGTTGCGCACCGCCGCCTCCACCAGCACCGCCAGGTTGCGGCCGGCGTCGACGGCGATGACCGTCTTTCGCACCGGCAGGTCGAGGATGTTCTCGTTGAGCGGCTCGTAGGGCAAGCGCTCGAAATCGCGGTCCATCGTCTCCTTGCGAACGAGGTGCACGATGAGCTTGAGCCGCATCTTCCGGCGCACGGCGGTCTCGCCGAAGATCGCCTTGATGTCGAGCAGGCCGATGCCGCGCACCTCGAGCAGGTTCATCAGCAGGTCGGGGCAGCGGCCTTCGAGGGCGGTCTGGGAGACGCGGTAGAGGTCGACGGCGTCGTCGGCGACGAGGCCGTGACCGCGCGAGATGAGCTCGAGGCCGAGCTCGCTCTTGCCGAGGCCCGATTCGCCGGTGAGCAGCACGCCGAGGCCGAGGATGTCCATGAACACGCCGTGGCGCGAGGTGCGCTCGGCGAAGTGGGTGCCGAGGTAGCCGCGCACCACATCGATCACGTGCCCGGCCGATTCCGCGGTGACGAAAAGCGGGATGTCGGCCCGGTCGCAGAGGGCGACGAGGCGGTCCGGCGGCACCTGGCCGTCGCCGCAGATCAGCACCGGCGGCTCGAGCGTGACGATGCGGGCAATCCGTCGCTCGTTGACTTCCGCGCTGCTGTCGTTGAGATACGCCACCTCCCGCCGGCCGACGATCTGGACCCGATTCGGGTGGAGGTAGTTGAGGTAGCCGACCAGGTCGGCCGCCGAGCGCGCGTCGCGGATCGCAGCGTCGTCGAAGTGGCGCTCGGGGTGGGCATGGCCGGCGATCCACTCCCAGCGCAGCGCGGTTCTGAACTCCTCGAACAGCGCTTCGGCGCTGATGACCGTCGGTTTCACGCCACCGAGCGCAGCGGCTCCCAGGCCGCGATCATCCGGTGCACCTCGATCGGCTCGACTTCGGTCTTGAGGCGCTCGCGCAGGTCGCGGTCGGACAGCATCTCGGCGATCTCCGAGAGGATCTCGAGGTGACGCTGCGTCGCCGCCTCCGGCACCAGCAGGAAGATGAGCAGGGCGACCGGCTCGTCGTCGGGGGCGTCGAAGGCGATCGGCTGGCGCACGCGGAGCACCGCGGCCAGCGGGTTCTTCAGCCCCTTGACCCGGCCGTGCGGGATGGCCACGCCATGGCCGAGGCCGGTCGAGCCGAGGCGCTCACGGGCGAAGAGGTTGTCGGTGACCGTGGCGCGGGCGATCGCGTTCAGGTTCTCGAACAGCAAGCCGGCCTGCTCGAACACGCGCTTCTTGCTCGTCGCGTCGACGTCGACGAGCACGCTGGTCGCGGGCAGGATGGCTGCGAGACGGTTCATGGCTGGCTTGCCGAACGCGTGGCGCGCCGGCCTGGATGACAAGGCCATGAATTATGGAGATTTCACTCGTGCCGCAAGCGCTTTACCTGCCGGGCGGGGCCGGATGCTGCGCCGCGGCAACACCCGCTCCGGCCGGGTCAGTTCAAGGTCGCGTCGATCCGCTTGGCGGCTTCGTGGTGGTGGTTCTGGACCTTGTCCTTGTGGCGCACGACCTGGCGGTCGAGCTTGTCCATCAACTGATCGATCGAAGCGTACAGATCCTCCGAAGCGCACTCGGCGAACAGGTCCTTGCCCTTGACGTGCAGCGTCACCTCGGCCTTTTGCCGACGCTCCTTCTCGCTGAGCTTTTCCACCGAGAGGATCACCGTGATGTCGACCACCTGGTCGAAGTGGCGCGTGACCCGGTCGAGCTTGGCGAGAACGTATTCGCGCAGGGCGGGGGTGACTTCGAGGTGATGACCGCTGATCGTCAGATTCATGCGAAATCCTTGAGTGGGCTGCGGCAGACCACGGTAGCAGAGCCGCTCATGACTGCTTCAGGACAAGGGTCGTTGCAGTGCCAAATCGTTGCCAGGCCGAGCCAGGCGGCAGTGCCATAATTTTGGCTGCGCATCGCGGGACACCGTCCTTGAACATCTTTTTTCCACGGTGACCCGGCGCTTCGGCGCGAGGTCATGCTCGCCGGAGCTCTCATGCTGAACGTGTTCACGCTGGCCAACGGCCGGCTTTTCCAGGAGGAGATCGAGAGCCACGAGGCGCTCGCTCACGTCAATCCGGTATGGGTCGACCTGGATGCCCCGACCGACGAGGAAAAGGGCTGGATCACCGAGCACTTCGGCCTCACGATTCCGAGCGATGCGGTCGACGACGACCTCGAGGAGTCGGCCCGGTTCTACGAGGAAGACAACGGCGAGCTGCACATCCGCTCCGACTTCCTCATCGACGACGGCGAGGCCGCGCGCAACGTCCGCGTCGCCTTCATCCTGCACCGCAAGGTGCTGTTTTCGGTGCACGCCGAAGACCTCCCGGTGTTTCGGCTGCTGCGCTTGCGCGCGCGCCGCATTCCGGCCCTGATCGGCGATGCGAAGGACGTGCTGCTCAAGCTCTACGACGCCGACGCGGAGTACTCGGCCGACGCGCTCGAGGGCATCTACGACCGGCTCGAGGCGGTGAGCGCGCGCGTGCTGCGCCAGGATGTCGACGACAACGCAGCCGGCCTGGCGCTCTCTGGCATCGCCAAGGAAGAAGACCTGAACGGGCGCATCCGCCGCAACGTCATGGACACGCGCCGGGCGGTCAGCTTCATGATGCGCAGCCGCATGCTGGGCGCCGAGCAGTTCGAGGAAGCGAGGCAGATCCTGCGCGACATCGATTCGCTCGACAGCCACAGCACCTTCCTCTTCGACAAGATCAACTTCCTGATGAACGCCACCGTCGGCTTCATCAACATCAACCAGAACAAGATCATCAAGATCTTTTCGGTCGCCAGCGTGGCGCTGCTGCCGCCGACGCTGATCGCCAGCGTGTACGGCATGAACTTCCAGGCCATGCCGGAAATCCAGTGGCGCTACGGCTATCCGTTCGCCCTTGCCCTGATGGTCGCGTCGGTGGCGGCGCCCTTCATCTTCTTTCGCAGCAAAGGTTGGCTCCGGTAGCAGAATCGCTCCTCCCAAAACGAGAGGAGACGAGGATGAAGCTGCACCGTACGGCCCTGTCTGCGGCGCTCGCCTTTGCGCCGCTCGCGGGTCTCGCCGCCTGCCTGAGCGACACCGAAGCCGCGGCGCTGTTCGACCGCTACGCAGCGCGCGCCCCGGCCGTCAATCCGGCGCCGGCCGACGAGAGCGAAGCCGCATGCAGCCGGACCAAGTTCAACGCCCTGCTCGCGTTGCAGTTCGGCAAGGTCGTCGGCTACAAGGCCGGCCTGACCAACCCGGCGGTGCAAAAGCGCTTCGGCACCGACAAGCCGGTCTGGGGCGTGCTCTACGACGGCATGCTGCTCGACGACGGCGCCACCGTCGACGCCAGCTTCGGCGCACGGCCGCTGTTCGAGGCCGACATGCTGGTGCGCGTCAAGAGCGCCGACATCAACCGGGCGACGACGCCGATGGAGGTGCTGGAGGCCATCGACCAGATCGTCCCGTTCATCGAGTTGCCCGACCTCGTGGTCGACCAGCCCGCGGCGCTGAACGGCGCCGGCATCACGGCAATCAACGTCGGCGCGCGCTACGGCGTGATGGGCAGGCCGATCGCCGTGCCGTCGTTCCGCGCCGAGCGGTTCGCGATGCTCGACGCCTTGCGCGACATGACCGTGGTGATGAGCGACCGTGCCGGCGCCGAACTCTCGCGCGGCAAGGGCAGCGACATCCTCCAGCACCCGCTCAATGCCGTCGTCTGGCTCGCCCGAGCGCTGGCCGCAGACAAGCTCGCCATGGAGCCGGGCCAGTGGATCAGCCTCGGCTCGTTCTCGCCGCTGCTTCCGCCCAAGGCCGGCGAAAGGATCACGGTCCGCTACGAAGGCCTGCCCGGTGCCACGCCGGTGTCGGTGTCGTTCCGTTAGCGGCACGGCGCCTGAACCGCTGACGGCGGTTTGGGCGGTTTCGGCGGGAAGAAGGATGTCGCGGAGCGCCCCCGGGAAAACGAGAGAGGGAGGAGGGAGGAGGAGAATCTCCCGGGGATTTCAACCGGCGTGGCCGGCCGGCTCCGCGACACGAAACTGGCTTGGCAGGGTGAGACATGGCGGCGCGCCGAGAGTTCCGCCAGGGCTGTAAAAAGTCGGTGTCGTTGCTCCGCCATGCGGCCACCCGTGCCGCACGCCGGTCATTCGGCAGCGACTAGACTCACCAGCCTCCGCAGGGACCGCCATGCTTTACCCCGAACTCTTCAAGCAACTCGAAGCCGTGCGCTGGAACATGGACCACGATATTCCGTGGAGCCAGTTCGACGCCAGCAAGCTGTCGGAAGAACAGGCGCAGACGGTCAAGATGAACGCCATCACGGAGTGGGCCGCCTTGCCGGCCACCGAAATGTTCTTGCGCGACAACCGCGACGACAGCGACTTCTCCGCCTTCATGAGCGTGTGGTTCTTCGAGGAGCAGAAGCACTCGCTCGTGCTGATGGAGTATCTGCGCCGGTTCCGTCCCGACCTCGTGCCCAGCGAGGCCGAACTGCACGACGTTCGCTTCGAGTTCGACCCGGCGCCCGCTCTCGAGACGTTGATGCTGCATTTCTGCGGCGAGATCCGCCTCAACCACTGGTATCGGCGCGCCGCCGAGTGGCACGAGGAGCCGGTCATCAAGGCGATCTACGAGACGCTGGCACGGGACGAGGCCCGCCACGGCGGCGCCTATCTGCGCTACATGAAGCGGGCGATGCAGAAATTCGGCGACGAGGCGCGCGCCGCGTTCGCCAAGGTCGGCGTGCTGATGGCGAGTGCGCGGCGCACGGCACAGGCGCTGCACCCGACCAACCTGCATGTCAACGTCGGTCTCTTCCCGCGCGATACGGTGCAGAGCCGGCTGCCCGATCCGGAGTGGCTGGAAGCGTGGCTCGACAAGCAGATCCAGTTCGACGCGGTCTGGGAAGGCAAGGTCGTCGAGCGCATCCTGCACAACCTGAGCCTGCTCCTCGAGCGCAGCTTCGCCAGCGTGCAGGAACTGAACCGCTACCGCAAGGAAGTGACGGCGAAAGTCGCGGCTGCCGCCGCGGCAGTGGCCGTCGCCACGCCCCGGCCGGCCTGACCGGGCGCCCGGTTCAGGCGGGTCGGGCCGCGGCGAGCCGGTCCTGCTCCACCTTGCGGTCGGCGCTCACTTTTTGCGCAGCCGGCCGTTCTCCGATCAGGCGGGCGTAGCTTTTCCAGTCGATCCCGGCGGCCGCCAGCAGATCCTCGCCGTACACCGCCTTGCTGGCCTGGCCGACCAGCGGCAGGCTCACCCACGCGGCGCAATCGGCCTGGGTGAATGTGTCGCCGGCGAGGTAGGGCGCGAAGCGCGCCAGGCGCTTGAAACCGGCGATGTTCTTCGCGAGCGCCACGCGGACGCGGGCGGCATTGCCTTCGCTGATCGAGCCGCCGAAGAAGGCCTTCGGGTAGAGCTCGCGCGCGACCAGCTCGAGGTGCAGCTCGACGAAGGTGACCAGCTCGCGCACTTTGGCGGCGGCGAACGGGTCGGCGGGCAGCAGCGGCGGCGTCGGGTGCAGCGCGTCGATGTACTCGAGGATGGCCTGGCTCTCGCACAGGGTCCCGTGCTCGGTGCGGATGAACGGGATCTTGGCCAGCGGCGAGGCGGCCAGCACGTCGTCGCTGCCCAGGCCGGTGCGCACCTCTTCCTCGCTGAACGCGACGCCCTTCTCGAGCAGGGCGAGCTTGACCTTGTTGTAATAGTTCGAGAGCGCGAATCCGCACAGCACCAGCATCGATTCCTCCAGCGTCGAACGAGAGTTCGAGTCTAAGTGAGTTGTCGGCGACGACGGCGGCGCGACAATCGCCGCCATGCTGCCCGCCTTCGTCGCCAAGCTCGCGCCGCGCGTCGAGCTGCTGCCCCTGCTGGCCCGGCTCGCCCGTCCCGTGGTCTTCACCAACGGCGTGTTCGACATCCTGCACCGCGGCCACGTCACCTACCTGGCCCAGGCCCGCGCGCTCGGCGCCAGCCTGGTGGTCGGCCTGAACAGCGACGCGTCGGCGCGCCTGCTCGGCAAGGCGCCCGACCGGCCGCTCAACGGCGAGGCCGATCGTGCCTGCGTGCTGGCGGCGCTCGCGAGCGTGAGTCTGGTGACCCTGTTCGACGAGTCCACGCCGCTCGAGCTGCTGAAGATCGTGCGCCCCGAGCGATACGTGAAGGGCGGCGACTACGACGTCGGGTCGCTGGCCGAGACGGCGCTCGTGCGCAGTTGGGGCGGCGACGCCGAGGCGCTGCCGTTCGTGGGTGGCTACTCGACGACCGCTCTGGTCGACCGCATCCGGAGCTGATCCGGCCTCGACCCGGCCTGGGTGCCGTGTGCCGGTTGGCCCACAGGGAGCAGCAGCCGATCAGGCAGGCGATGGCGAGGGCGTCGAGCCGGGTCTTTGCGTTCGCTCATCGGTGCCGATTTCAGGGTGGGCGATGCCACGGTTGGTGCCAGACCTCGGCCACGGCCGCAGCGGCCAGCCCGGCGATCAGCCCGCTCGCATGGGCGAAAGGTGCGACGGCGATGTCCCACCCCGCGGGATGGCGCAAGGCCGGCCCCCACGGCGCTTCGGCCAGCACCTTCAGCACGGCGCCGGCGAGCAGCGCGGCACCGATCAGGCGCGGCCCGCCGCGGCTGCGGACGACGAGGTACACGCCGACGCAGGCGACCCCGGCGTGCAGCACGCCCGACAGGCCGGCGTAGCGGTAGAGGTCGGGCCGCAACTGCAGGCCGAGCTGCGTCAGCGGCCAGGCCGCGGCCCAGGCGAAGGTGCTGCGCCACGGCAGCCGCGCGACCGCGCCGAGCGCGCCGACGAGCACCGCCCCGGCCACGTTGGCGGCGAGGTGCAGCGTGCCGAGATGCACCCACGCCGCGGTCCACGCGCGCCACGGTTGCTCGGCGGCCAGCGCCGGTCGCCAGTCGAGGCGAGCGGGATCGAAACCGCTGGCGAGAAGCGCGCCGCCGGCGAGCACACCGGCGAGCGCGACCCAGCCGGTGCTAGCCGAACACCGCACGCCAGAGCGCGACGACGGCCCGGCTCGCGTCGCCCATCGTCGCTGGATCGACCTGCGTCGGCTGCTCGTCGAGGCGGGCGCGGTGCTGGGCCCGGCGCAGGTCGCGATAGGCGTCGGCGGCCGCGGTGCCGACACCGGCCGCCAGCAGCCCGGCGTGCTCGGCGCGCAGCAGCAGGGCGATGTTGCCGACGTCGTCGAGCAGCTCCGGATGCGCGCCGCTGCCGGCCAGCACGAGTGTCTGCACCGCGAACTCGACGTCGATCATGCCGCCTTCCCCGTGCTTCACGTCGAAGCGGCCGGCCGGCACCGCGTGAGCGCGCCGCACCTTCTCGCGCATCGCCATCACCTCCTGGTGCAGGGCGTGCACGTCGCGCGGCGCCGCGAGCACGCCGCGCCGCACGGCCTCGAAGGGCGCGGCGATGGCGGCCTGGCCGGCGCACCAGCGCGCCCGGGTCAGCGCCTGATGCTCCCAGGTCCATGCGGTGTTGCTGCCGCGCCCGCTCTGATAGTTCGCGAACGACGCGATCGAGGTGACGAGCAGCCCCGAGTTGCCGTTCGGTCGCAGCGCGGTGTCGATGTCGAACAGCTCGCCGGCGGCGGTGCGCATCGTCAGCCAGGTGATGAGCTTGCGCACGAAGGCGCCATAGACCTCGGCCGCCTTGTCCGGGTCGGTGTCGGGGTCGTCGTGGACGAACACCAGGTCGAGGTCGCTGCCGTAGCCGAGCTCCTTGCCGCCGAGCTTTCCGTAGGCGATCACTGCCAGCTGCGGTTCGGCGCGATGGGCTGCCTTGAGGTGCTTCCAGGCCCAGCGGATGGCACAGTCGAGGGTGGCGTCGGCAAGCGCGGAGAGGTCGTCGGCGACCTGCTCGACGGTGATGTGGCCCTCGACGTCGCGGACCAGCGTGCGGAAGACCTCGGCGTGGTGGGCGCGGCGCAGCGTATCGAGAAGGAGTTCTTCCTCGGCCTGGCTCGAGCGCTCCCAGCCGGCGTGGCGCTCGTCGAGCTCGCGCGTGTAGGCCACGGCATCGAAGCGGTCGTGCAGAAGCCGCTCGTCGGCCAGCTCGTCGATGACGCCCGGATGCAGCATCAGGTAGCGCATCGGCCAGCGGGCCAGGCCGAGCAGGCGGAGCAGGCGGTTCTGGACCTCCGGCCGCTCGGCGAGCAGGGCGAGGTAGCTCTCCCGGCGCAGCAGCGGCTCGAGCCAGTCGATGAACAGGATGGCCGCGCCGAGCGTGCACCGGGCCTGCTCGACCGCCTGCGCGGCCCGCGTGACCAGGCGGGCCAGGCGGACCTTGCTCTCGTCCTTGAGCAGGCGGATCTTCGGCTGGTCGCAGAGCGGCCGGACGCGCGCCGCCAGCTCCGGCGGCAGCGCGGCGAGAAAGGCCTCGGCATCGACCGGCTGCGGCGGCGGGCCGCAGGTCCGGCAGCCAGCGCCTCCGTTGCCGGCGCGCTGGCCGTCGTGCAGGAGCAGATCGAACTCGGTGGCGACGAACTCGCGCGCCTCGCCGAGCCGGTCGAGCAGGGCGCAGGCGCCGAGCGAGCCGTCGGGCTCGATGCTTCCGGCGATCCAGGCCAGGTCGGCGTCGTTCTCGGGCAGCACGTGCGTCTGCTGGTCGTCGAGGTACTGGATGCGGTGCTCGACGCGGCGCAGCAGCGTGTAGGCGGCCGCCAGGCGCTCGGCGCTGGCGCGCTTCATCAGGCCGCCGGCGGCGAGCTTGTCGAGCGCCTTCAGGGTCGAGCGGGTGCGGATCTCCGGAAACTGGCCGCCGCGCACGACGAGCAGCAGCTGGACGATGAACTCGATCTCGCGGATGCCGCCGCGCGAGAGCTTCACGTCGTTGGCGCGCTGCGGCCGGCCGGCGGCGCGGCGCTGCGCTTCGTCGCGCA
>CAXSEJ010000060.1:0-11605 GCA_964236395.1 uncultured Rhizobacter sp. | reverse complement strand
TGTGCGGGCTGGCGCCGAACATCGGCATGCTGATCGCGTTCCGGGTGCTGCAGGGGCTCGTCGCCGGGCCGATGATCCCGCTCTCGCAGACGCTGCTGCTCGGCAGCTATCCGCGCGCCAAGTCGGGCACGGCGATGGCGATGTGGGCGATCACGGTGCTGGTCGCGCCGGTGGCGGGGCCGCTGCTTGGCGGCTGGATCACCGACAACATCTCCTGGCCGTGGATCTTCTACATCAACATCCCGGTGGGCCTGATCGCGGCCGGCATCACGTGGTCGATCTACCGCAAGCGCGACCCGGGGCCGAGCAAGCCGCCGCTCGACTATGTCGGCCTCGCCCTGCTCGTGATCTGGATCGGCGCGCTGCAGATCATGGTCGACAAGGGCAAGGAGCTCGACTGGTTCGCCTCGCCGCAGATCGTGATCCTGGCCGCGACGGCCGTGGTCGGCTTCGCCTTCTTCCTCGCCTGGGAGCTCACCGAGGAGCACCCGATCGTCGACCTGCGCCTGTTCGCCGGCCGCAACTTCCTGATGGGCACGCTGGCCCTCTCGGTGGCTTACGGGCTCTTCTTCGGCAACGTCGTGCTGCTGCCGCTCTGGCTGCAGCAGTACATGGGCTACACGGCGACCTGGGCCGGCCTGGCCACGGCGCCGGTCGGCATTTTGGCCATCGTGCTCTCGCCGTGGGTCGGCAAGAACGTCGGCAGGATCGACCCGAGGAAGCTCGCCACGGTGGCCTTCCTCGGCTTCGCCTTCATCCTCTGGATGCGATCGCGGTTCAACACCCAGGCCGACTTCAGCACCATCCTGATTCCGACGGTGATCCAGGGCGCGGCGATGGCGTTCTTCTTCATCCCGCTGCAGGCGATCATCTTCTCGGGCCTCACGCCCGAGCGCATGCCGGCCGCGGCGGGCCTGAGCAACTTCGTGCGCATCACGGCCGGCGCCGTGGGCACGTCGATCTTCACGACCGCCTGGGAAGACCGCGCCGTGCTGCACCACGCCGAGATCGCCGAGCGCGTGACCGGCTCGAACAGCGCCGCCACCGCCACGCTGGGCCAGCTCGGCGCGAACGGCTACGACGGCGCGCAGGCGCTGGCCACCGTGAACCGGCTCGTCGACCAGCAGGCCTACACGATGGCCGTCACCGACATCTTCCTGCTCTCCGGCGTGCTCTTCCTGCTGCTGCTCGGCCTGGTGTGGGTGACGCGGCCGGCGCCCGGTGGCGGAGCGGGTGGCGGGGGCGCGCACTGAGCGGCTCGCGCCGGTTCCTCAGAGCATCAGCCGCCCGGCGTAGCCGGTCATTTCGAGGTAGCCGCGGCCGACGCGGCGGCCGCCCTCGTCGGCGAGCTCGGACAGGCCTTCCCAGTAGACGGCGCCGGTGCTGGCGCGGCTGTCGAGCTCCTGGTCGTCGAGGAGCGCGCGCAGCGTGAAGTTGCCGGCCGGCGTGGCAACGCGCCACTCGACCGGATAACGCCCTTTCGTCGCCGCGCTTTGCCAGACCCGGCCGGGCGTGAGCACGGCCTCGCCGTCGGCGAAGTCGCGCATCGTCCCGCCGGCGGCGCGCCAGCTGCCGCCGCTCCAGAGCGTGCTCTGGTCGGCACGGCGCAGGCGGAACGCGGTGAGCGCGGCGCCGTTGTCGAGGTTGATACCGATCCAGTCCCAGCCGACGGCGCCCGGGTCGAGCAGCGAGTCGCTCCATTCGTGGTCGAGCCAGGCCCGGCCGGTCACGGCCGCCGACCGCCCGTCGAGCGCGAGCGTGCCGGCGGCGGCGAGCTGCGGTTCGCTGTAGTAGCGGCTCGACTGCTCGCTGCGCGGCCCTTTCTGCGACAGGCCGCCGGCACCTTGCAGCAGCACCGGTTGGGTGGCGGCGAGGTCGAGGCGAAACGCGAAGCCGCCGGAGTCGCTGGCCGCGACGGCGCTGTACCGGCTCGCGCCGCCACGTTCTGTGCGGGCCAGGCGCCAGTCGCGCAGCACCAGCGCGGTATCGCCTTCCTTCGCCTCGGCAATGCCGAATCCGGCGCGGGCGATGCGTTGGTCGTGGCGGAGCCGCCGCTCGGCGAGGTCGGTCACGGCGGCGTGGGCGAAGACGATCTGGCGTGGCGCGAAACGGCTGGTGCCGGCGTCGGTGCCTGCGCCTGCGCCTGCGCTGCCGGGCAGTCCTGCGGCGCGGAAGAACGTGATCTGAAAGCCGCAGGTCCGCACCCCCGCCGCCAGGGCGCCGGTGATGTACCACCACTCGATGCGCGACGCGGCATGGGCGCCGAAGTCGACCGGAAAGCGCAGCACCGGTGCGGCCGCAGAGAGGCCGGGTGCGCGCGTGGCGAGCAGGGCGAGGACGAAGGCGCGGCGCGGGTGCATCGCGGCAAGGATGGCACGCGCCGAGCGCACCTGCCGCGGCACGGGCGCTCGGCAAGCCGGGCAACGCCCCTTGAAGCCGTGCGAGCTTCGCGATAGTCTGCCCCGGCTGCGACGCGCCGCGCGCGCCTTGCGCCATCGCTTCCACCACGAGGATTTCGACATGACCCGTTCCACCCTTCGCCTTTCGCTCGCCGTCGCCTGCGGCGCCACCCTGCTCGCCGCCTGCACCGGCATGGGTTCCACGAACCCGGCCAAGCCGCTGCCCTTCTTCGTCTCCAGCGCGGGCTCCGGCAAGGGCGGCGACCTCGGTGGCCTGGCCGGCGCCGACCGGCTCTGCAGCTCCCTGGCGAGCGCTGCCGGCATGGGCAATTACACGTGGCGCGCCTACCTCAGCACGCAGCCGGGCGGCGGCACGGCGCAGGTCAATGCGCGCGACCGCATCGGCGCCGGGCCGTGGCAGAACGTCAAGGGCGTCGTCATCGCGGCGAACGTGGGCGAGCTGCACGGCACCAACAGGCTGACCAAGGAGACGGCGCTCAACGAGCGCGGCGAGATGGTCAACGGCCGCGGCGACACGCCGAGCCAGCACGACGTTCTCACCGGCTCGCAGCCCGACGGCACGGCCATCGCCGGCCCGGTCGACAGCACCTGTGGCAACTGGACCAGGAGCGGCGAGGGCGCGGCGATGGTCGGCCATCACGACCGCACCGGCCTCGACGAGACCGTGCCGGCGAAGTCGTGGAACTCCTCGCACCAGTCGCGCGGCTGCAGCGTCGACGCGCTCAGGGCCACCGGCGGCGACGCGCGCATCTACTGCTTCGCCGCGAACTAGCAGGCTGGAAGGCGGCCGCGATGCCGGAGTTCAGCAGCCTCGTCATTTCCGCCGACAAGGACCGGCCGCGCATCGCGCGGCTGCGCCTGAACCGCCCGGAGCGGCTCAACGCCATCGACGAGCACATGCCTGGCGAGATTCGGGCCGCGGTCGAGTGGGCCGAAGCGCAGGACGAGGTGCACGTGATCGTGGTCGAGGGCGAGGGCCGAGCCTTCTGCGCCGGCTACGACCTGCGCGGCCTGGCCGAAGAGGCGCCGCGCGACGGCGGCGCGAACGACCACCCGCTGCAGCAGGAGAAGCAGCCCTGGGACCCGATGACCGACTACGCGGTCATGAAGCGCTTCACCGAGGACTTCATGGCCCTCTGGCGCTCGAGGAAGCCCACCATTGCGAAGGTGCACGGCTACGCCGTCGCCGGCGGCAGCGACATCGCGCTGTGCTGCGACCTGCTCGTGATGGCCGACGACGCGAAGATCGGCTACATGCCCACGCGCGTGTGGGGCTGCCCGACCACGGCGATGTGGACCTTTCGCCTCGGCCCGGCGCGCGCCAAGCAGATGATGTTCACCGGCGATCTCGTCACCGGCACGCAGGCGGCCGAATGGGGCCTGGCCAACGTCTGCGTGCCCGCTGCCGAGCTCGACGCGGCGACGAACCGCCTGGCCGAGCGCATCGCCGGCGTGCCGAGCTCGCACCTCGCGATGCACAAGCTCGTCGTCAACCAGGTGATGCTCAACGCCGGCATCGAGCAGGCGCAGACCCTGGCCACGGTCTTCGACGGCATTACGAGGCACAACCCCGAAGGGCTGTGGTTTCGGCGCCAGGCGCAGGCCGACGGCTTCAAGTCGGCCGTGGCGTGGCGCGACAGCGGCCGGCCCATTCCCGAAGGCGACGAGGCGAGGGCGCTCGTGGCCGAGCTGGAGCGGCGCCTGGCCGGCGGCAATTGAACGGCGCCCGGCTGAACGAGCCCAGGCACGTGCGGTTATTCTCGATTGACCCATCCGCTTCGGATTCAGGAGAACATCAAATGAAACGTCTCGTCCGTCTGCTCTCGGCACTTGCTGTCGGCGCTGTCCTGGCCTCTTGCGGCGGGGGCGGCGGAGGCGATGCCGAGACGAGCAGTCCGCCCGGGCCGATTGCGGGCGCTGCGACGAGCGTCACGATCTACGAAGCGCCCGCTTCGCCTGCCGTGCCCCTGGCCACGGCCAACCGGGCGACGAACGCGTTCAACTGGACCAACTACCAGCGGGCCCGGATCGGCCTGGCACCCTTCGCGCGCAACGCTGCACTCGATGCCGCCGCGGCCGCCCACATCGCCTACATCGCCGCGAACACCAGCTACGCGACCGAAGGGCACTATGAAACCGCAGGCAGGCCGGGGTTCACCGGAACGGGTCCGGCCGATCGCGCCGCCGCTGCGGGCTACTCGCGCATGGCCACCGGTATCGGCGAAAACATGTCCGGTATTCTTTCCACGCTGGGCATCGAAGCCACCGACGACCTGATCGACGCGCCCTATCACCGCCAGTCCCAGTTCGCAGCCTTTGCAGAGGCCGGCGCGGCCGCTTCGACAACCGCGTCGGGTTTTTACGTGATCGACTTCGGCGGCGCCAATCCAAGTCCGGGCCCCAAGGTCAATCAGCTCGTCGTGTATCCGGCCAAGGGCGAGCTGGCGGCGCCGATCGACTGGTTCGCCCGTGAAGTCCCCAATCCGCTTCCCGACCTGGACGGTCAGCGGGTCGGCTATCCGGTCAGCATCAGCTCGGGAGCGCAGACGCTCGTGGTCGCCTCGTTCGTGCTGACGGACGACAAGGGCGTGGCCGTCGCCTCCAGGTCGCTCACCACACGGACGGACAACGGCCAGCCGCTGCGCAACTACGCCTTCATCATTCCGCTTGCGCCGCTCGCCGGCGCGACGAAGTACACCGCCAGAACGACGGGCACGGTGGACGGCAACGCTTTCGACGTGTCCTGGAGCTTCACGACCGCTCCCGTCACCGCCTTGGTGCTGACCGCGTCGGGCCCCGCGCTCGGTGCCGCCGCAGGATCGAGCGTCCGCGTCACTGCCAGCGGCGGAACCGGCCGGCTGAGCGTCTTCGCGGGTGGCGCCTTCTCGTACACGGGGGCGTACCCCGGCCAGGTGCAGTTCTTCACCAGCGAGCTGGTCGCTCCAGGCGTCCTGGCGATCGTCCGCAATGCGGTGCCCTGCAGCGGAGCCATCCTGAACTGCCGCGCGTCGATCCTTGCTGTCGACGGGTCGGGCGCCCAGCTGCGCCTCGAACTGCCAGTGAATTGACTCGGCGCGTCGCGCGGCTTCGGTTGCCGACGTCCTCTTCGAAGCCACCATGAACGACACCGCTTCTCCGCTGCCATTCGTCAGCCTCGACCCGGCAACGCTCCGCGCCGGGCCGTCGTACCCCGGCCACACCGCACGCGAAGCGGCCGGCAAGGTCGCTCGCGCCGCCGAAGTGCAGCGCCAGTGGCGCCGCACCGGCTTCGAGGAGCGTTCGCGGCTCATGCAAGCCGCGGCCACCGTGTTGCGGGCGCGTCGCGACGAGCTTGCCGGGCTGATGACCAGTGAGATGGGCAAGACCGTGACCGACGGCCGGGCCGAGATCGAGAAGTGCGCGGGCGCCTGCGATCACTTCGCGACCCACGCCGCCGGCTACCTCGCACGCCAGGCCCTGGACATCGAGGGGGCGAAGGCGTTCGTCACCTTCAACCCGATCGGCGTGGTGCTCGCGGTGATGCCGTGGAACTTCCCGTTCTGGCAGGTGTTCCGCTTCGCCGCGCCGGCGCTGATGGCCGGCAACGGCGCGGTGCTCAAGCACGCGAGCAACGTGCCGGGCTGTGCCCTCGCCATCGAGTCGGTGTTCGCGCAGGCCGGCTTTCCCGACGGCCTGTTCGCCACGGTGCTGATCAGGGGCGCCGACGTGAAGGCGCTGATCGAGAACCCGGGCATCGCCGCCGTCACCCTCACCGGCAGCGTCGCGGCCGGCCGCAGCGTCGCGGCCAGCGCCGGCGCGCAGCTGAAGAAGTGCGTGCTCGAGCTCGGCGGCTCAGACGCCTACCTCGTGCTCGAAGACGCCGATGTCGCCGCGGCGGCGAAGGTGTGCGCCGCCGCCCGGATGGTCAACGCCGGGCAGAGCTGCATCGCCGGCAAGCGCTTCATCGTCGTCCGGCCGCTGCGCGAGGCATTCGGGCACGCGCTGGTCGACGCCATGGCAACGTATGCCGTGGGCGACCCGCGCGACCCGGCGACGAGGCTGGGACCGCTGCAGAGCGTCGAGGCGCGCGACGAGATCCACCGGCAGGTGCAGCAGAGCATCGCGAACGGCGCGACCCTGCTGCTCGGCGGCGTGGTGCCCGACCGGCCGGGCGCGTGGTACCCGGCGACCGTGCTCGGCAACGTCGAGCCGGGGCAGCCGGCGCACGACGACGAGGTGTTCGGGCCGGTGGCCGCCGTCATCGAGGCGGCCGACGAGCAGGAGGCCATCGCCATTGCCAACGCCAGCGAGTTCGGCCTCGGCTCCGGCGTGCTCACGCGCGACCCGGAGCGCGGCGAGCGCATCGCCGCGGAGGAGCTCGACGCCGGCATGGTCTTCGTCAACGACAACGTCCGCTCCGACCCGCGCATGCCCTTCGGCGGCGTCAAGCACTCGGGCTACGGCCGGGAGTGCGCCGACTTCGGCATTCGCGAGTTCGTGAACGTGAAGTCGGTGCAGATCAAGCCGGTCCAGGAAAAGGCCTGATGCCATGACCAAGGGCTCCGACCTCCTCGTCGCCGCGCTCGAGAACGAAGGCGTCGAGCGCATCTTCGGCATTCCCGGCGAGGAGAACCTCGACGTGGTCGAGTCGCTGCGCCGCTCGCGCATCGAGCTCGTGATCACCCGCCACGAGCAGGCCGCGGGGTTCATGGCCGCGACCTACGGCCGCCTGACCGGCAAGCCCGGCGTCTGCATCACGACGCTCGGCCCGGGTGCGCTCAACCTCACCACGGCGGCCGCCTTCGCGCACGTCGGCGCCATGCCGATGGTGATGATCACGGGGCAGAAGGGCATCCTCAGCTCGCGCCAGGCGCGCTTTCAGATCGTCGACATCGTCGCGGCGATGAAGCCGCTCACGAAGCTGGCGCACCAGATCGTCTCGACGCAGACCATCCCGACGCTCGTGCGCGAGGCCTTTCGCGTGGCCCAGGACGAGCGGCCCGGCCCGGTGCTGCTGGAGCTGCCGGAAGACATCGCCGGCGAGGAATGCGAGGCCGTCCGCACCGTGCCGCCACACCCGCTCGAGCTGCCGATCGCGAGCCCCGCCATGCTCGACCGCGCCGCCGGGATGATCATGGCCGCGCGCCGGCCGCTGATCATGCTCGGCGCCGCCGCGTCGCGGCCGCGGGCCAGCGCCAACCTGGCGGAGTTCGTGCTGCGCACCGGCATTCCCTACTTCACCACGCAGATGGGCAAGGGCACCGTGCCCGGCGGCACCGAGCTCTACATGGGCACGGCGGCGCTCTCCGAGCGCGACTACGTGCACGACGCCATCGAGCAGGCCGACCTCATCGTCGCCGTCGGCCACGACACGAGCGAAAAGCCGCCGTTCCTCATGAGCGACGACCGGCCGCTCGTGATCCACGTCGCCTATCAGCCGGCGACCGTCGAGCAGGTCTACTTCCCGCAGGCCGAGGTGGTGGGCGACATCGGCCACTCGCTGGCCCTGCTCGCCGACCGGCTGGAGGGCAGGCTGCCGAACGCGAAGGCGCTGCTGCCCTTGCGCGAAGGCATCCTCGCGCGCCTGGCCGATCGCGCCACCGAAGCCCGCTGGACGCCGCAGCGCATCGTGCACGACGTGCGCCAGGTGATGCCGGCCGACGGCATCGTCGCGCTCGACAACGGCATGTACAAGATCTGGTTCGCGCGCAACTACCGCACGCGCGCCGCCAACACGCTGCTGCTCGACAACGCCCTGGCGACGATGGGCGCCGGCCTGCCGCAAGCCATCATGGCCGCGCTGCTGTACCCGGCGCGGCGGGTGCTCGCGGTGTGCGGCGACGGCGGCTTCATGATGAACAGCCAGGAGCTCGAGACGGCCGTTCGCCTGAAGCTCGACCTCGTCGTGCTGGTGCTCGTCGACAACGCGTTCGGCATGATCCGCTGGAAGCAGGCGGCCGACGGCTTCCCCGACTTCGCCATGACCTTCGGCAACCCCGACTTCGCGCTCTACGCGCAAGCCTACGGCGCGCACGGCCGCCACGTGACGGAGATCGGTCAGTTCGCGCCGGCGCTCGAGGCGGCGTTTCGGGCCGGGGGCGTGCACCTGATCGCCGTGCCGATCGACTATTCCGAGAACAAAAGAGTGCTGGTCGACGAACTGCGCGATCACGTGCCCGCCCTGCTGCCGGCAATTTAGCCGGCTCGCTGACCGGCGCCCGAACGGGATTCGACTCAGCCATGCTCACCAAGTGACTAAGCGGCCTGTGGACGGTCCCTCGATGAAAGGCGTAGGCCTGCGGCTTACTTCTCCGGCATGGCAGAAGAATGGTGGCTGGTGATCAGCCACTGACCGCCCGTATTCTCGTAGGTGTAGGTGTAACGCGCTTTGACGACGCTGCCGGTCTTGGCGAACGTGAAGGTGTAAAGGCCAGCGTCCAGTGCGGAGTTGCAGCCGAGCTTGATGAAGCGCTGGTCGATCTTGCCGCTTGGCAGGTTCTCGAGGAAGTGTTCGAAGTAGTCCTCCTTCTCAGCGGCCGTCAGTCGAGGCTTGTTCGACAGGGTGGGCAAGAGGATAGATTGGGGCGCGTAGTTTTCGACGACCTTGCGCGGACTGCCGGTCGCAAGAGATGCGTTCCATCGTTCGAACAAGGCGGCGACCTGTTGCTCGCTGACCGGCGCGCAACTCTGAGTCGCTGTTGGTGCGGGACTGCCTGATTGAGGCGCCGACGCGCAGCCCAAGAGCGTGAGAAAGGCGACGGCGAGAGGTGCTGCCGAGTATCGATTCATGCGAACCTGCTAGAAGTTGGAAACGGATTGGAGTGTATGCAACCGGGGCTGTCTTTGCATCGTGGCTGCGCCTCTCGGCAACGCCCGAGGGCCAGCGGCAGCGGCGGCTGGGTGCGATCGAGCGCCTGGATCTGGCTCTTCTTGTCCGTCTTGGCGATCACGGCATCGACGCGTGAGTCGTCGATCGCTCCAGGCCGCGACGCATCGAGCAGGCCATCGAGCCGCTGCTCGACAAAGCGGGCCCGCACTTGGAGGTCGTCTGCTGTGTCACCCGCTGGCGCGCTGCAACCACTTTGTTGTTGGCACCCGCCCCCCGCGCACGCCAAGACCGCGGTCAGTCAGACTAAAGCTCCTCCATCGAGCGGACGTTCCAAAGGCCGCTTCGCGCCCTTCGGCCCGCCGCTGATGTCGAACGTTAGCCGCCAATTGCTATGCGCATAGCCCTCATTGCAGACATTCACGGAAACCTCGCGGCACTAGAGGCGGTCGCGGCTGATATTCATCGCCGCGGAGCAGACAAGGTTGTCAACCTCGGAGATTGCCTTTCGGGCCCGCTCCTTCCCCTGGAGACGGCCCAATACCTCATGGCGGAGGGCTGGCTAAGCCTCGCTGGGAATCACGAGCGTCAAGTGCTTACGCATGGGCCTGAGCGTCGGAGTGCCTCAGACGAATATGCATACTCGCAGCTCTCAGTCAAAGAGTTCGACTGGCTTCAATCGCTTCCAGCAGTTGCCCGTCTTTCACCCGAGGTATTGCTGTGCCACGGTACGCCGACCAGCGACGTCGAGTACTTCCTGGAGACAGTTGAGCACGGCGTGGTCCGTGCAGCAACGTCCCATGAAATCACTGCCCGGCTTGGCATCGAGCAATCGGCACTGGTCGCGTGTGGCCATACACATGTTCCGCGTGCCGTACGCAGTGCGCGCGGCCAGCTCATTGTCAACCCCGGTAGCGTTGGGCTACCGGCGTACGACGATGTACACCCTGAAGCGCACGTAGTCGAAACTGGCTCACCAGACGCTCGGTACGCGATCATCGAGAAGACCACCAACGGCTGGGTTGCGTCGTTGCTATCGGTGCCATACGACTACTCGTCAATGGCTGAGCTGGCGCGGATCCGCGGCAGACTCGAATGGGAACACGCTCTCTTATGGGGCTACATGCCGTGAAGACGGCTAACCCTTCCATCGAGGGGACGTCTTGCCAGACGCTTCGCGTCTGTCAAGCCGCCCCTTATGTCCAACGTTGGGTCCCAGTGCTGTCGCACCAGTAAACTGGATTCATAAGAGGTCCGTATGCAGTTCCAGCTCGAGTGCGAACGCAAAGACGATGGCCGCTGGAGTGCGGAGATTGCGGCCATTCCTGGTGTCCTCGCTTACGGTGCTTCTGCCGATAAAGCCAAGACAAAGGCGGAGGTTCTCGCGCTTCGCGTACTGGCAGAGCAGTTGGAGCATGGGGAAGCGGAGCCAAGCAGCATCAGCGTTTCCTTGCCTGCGGCGGCATGAGCCAGTGGCCATCGGCCAAGGCGAAACGAGTTCTCAATGCGCCGCTCGGCACCGGCTGGCAGTTGAAGCGCCAGTCCGGCTCCCGCCGCACAATTGGCACGCGAAGGCTGTGGCCCAACCCCTCCATCGAGCGGACGTTTCAAAGGCCGCTTCGTCGACGTTAGGCAACGCCTACTGAGCGATGAGCGTTAGAACCTCCCCGTTTGAGTTGCGCTTGTAGTACAGCGTGTTGTCCTTCCATCGAACCACGTTGCATCCGCTCTCGAGCGTCCTACGCATGTCCTGGCACAACTTGTCCCCATCCATCCGCACTTTTCCAGTTTCGGTTCTAGGCGAACCGCCGTTCTCGTCGGCCGAAGTACTCCTAAAGGCCCCAGCGGACAACAGTTATAGCTGGCAAAGAATGGTCGCCATCGCCGAATCATTCTTCTTGTAGTTCGGCCCGGGCGTCGCGAATGTCTCATCAAGCACTACGAGCGCTTCAATTTTTGCCACATCGAACAAGGGCTCACGCTGCTCTCCGCCCAGTAACTGGTACGCCCGAAGCAATCTTGTCCCCTTCGTACCCATGCCGTAGCACTGCGGCTCTACCAAGCGAGACCTACCGTTGTAGGTGAAGCGCAGTCGTCTGCGGGTCTGAATCGAGTCTAAGATCGTCTGGTGAATCTCTTCCATTTCGAGGCCGAAAGTATGGGCTAAGCAGCACGTCCAACGGAAGATGGAAGGCGCAGATCTTGATTCTCAAGCACAACGTCGGCGCCTGGCGAACCAATCCCACAGTCGGCGCGATGCCGTGGCTTGAAGTCAACTTTGTAGTGCAACACTTGCGGGGCGGAGTGAGTATCCCACGAGGTGTTTTGCGCATTCACCTGCTGCAGCACTGGTTCAACCTGGCCGACGTGGCCTGCGAGG
>CAXSEJ010000059.1:0-11636 GCA_964236395.1 uncultured Rhizobacter sp. | reverse complement strand
GGCCGTGGCGGCGCGCCACGCGCTCGACGTGCGTGGCCTGGAGCGGGTGGCGATCGTCGACTTCGACGTGCACCACGGCAACGGCACCGAAGACATCATCGCCGGCGACGAGCGGGTGCTGATGGCCAGCATCTTCCAGCACCCGCTCTATCCCTACACGGGCGCCGTGCCGATGGGCACCAACATGGTCAACGTGCCGGTGCCGCCGTACGCGCGCGGGCCGCAGATCCGGGCGCTCATCGAGGAAAACTGGCTGCACCGGCTCGACGAGTTCCGGCCGCAGATGGTGTTCATCTCGGCCGGCTTCGACGCCCACCGTGACGACGAGCTCGGCCAGCTCGGCCTGGTCGAGGCCGACTACGCCTGGATCACCGAGCAGCTCGTCGCCCTCGCCGACAAGCACGCCGGCGGGCGCATCGTTTCCTGCCTCGAAGGCGGCTACAACCTCGGCGCGCTGGCCCGCAGCGTTGCCGCCCACCTGCGCGTGCTGGCCCGGGCGTGACGGCCCGGTTCGACCTCAACGAGCTCGACGAGCTCGTTGCCTCGCTGACCCGGCCCGGCGCCTTCGCCGAACTCGGCATCCTCGCCGCCTGCCTGGTGCTCGCCTGGGTCGTGGTGCGCCTGGTGCGCGGCCGGGCACGACCGGTCGCCTCGGTCTGGTTCGGCGATCACATCGTCGACGGCGTGCTGTTCCCGGTGCTCGCGCTGGCCCTGGCGTTCGCGGCCCGCACGGCACTCGTCGGCAGCCTCCGGCCGGCGGTGTTCAAGGTGGCCATCCCGGTCCTGGTGTCGCTCGTCGTCATTCGCCTCAGCGTTCGCGTGCTGAGCCGCACGTTCCCCTCCGTGTCCTGGGTGCGCACGGTGGAACGGAGCATTTCCTGGCTGGCCTGGATCGCGGTCGTGCTCTGGGTGACGGGCGTCTCGCCGATGGTGCTCGAGGCGCTGGACCAGGTGCGGTGGAAGGTCGGCAACGGCCGCGTCAGCCTGCGCAACGTGCTCGAGGGCACGGTCACGGCGGGCGTCGTGCTGGTGCTGGCGCTGTGGGTCTCGGCGGCGATCGAGAGGAAGCTGCTCTCGGGCAGCGGCCACGACCTGTCGCTGCGCAAGATCGCGGCCAACATCGTGCGCGCGCTGCTGCTCTTCGTCGGCCTGCTGCTGGCGCTCTCGGCGGTCGGCATCGACCTCACGACGCTGTCGGTGCTCGGCGGCGCCATCGGCGTCGGCCTCGGCTTCGGCCTGCAGAAGATCGCCGCCAACTACATCAGCGGCTTCGTGATCCTGGCCGAGCGGAGCCTGCGCATCGGCGACATGGTCAAGGTCGACAGCTTCGAGGGCCGCATCACCGACATCCGCACCCGCTACACGGTGATCCGCTCGCTCGGCGGGCGCGAGGCCATCGTGCCGAACGAGACGCTCATCACCCAGCGGGTCGAGAACTTCTCGCTCGCCGATCCGCGGGTGCTGTACACGGCCAACGTCCAGGTCGCCTATGGCACCGACGTTCGCGCGCTGCAGACGCGCCTGGTCGCCGCCGTCGCCGCCGTGCCGCGCGTCCTGGCCGACCCGGCACCCAGCGTGCACCTCGCCCGCTTCGCCGCCGACGGCATGGACCTGGACGTGAACTTCTGGATCCTCGACGCGCAGAACGGGCAGGGCAACGTCAAGTCCGACGTGAACCTCGTCGTCCTCGACGTGCTCGACGAGGACGGCATCGAGATCCCGTTCCCGCAGCGCGTCGTCCACCGCGTCCGCACCGACGACGCGCCCGACGACACCGTTGCGTCGTCCCCGACCGCACCATGACCACCCTCTGGAAGCAGCCCGTCCCGGTCGAGTCGCTCACGGCGGTGCACGTCGACACGGCCGCGGCGACCGCGTGAAGTGAGCCAGCCCATGACGCTGCTTCCTTACGTGCGCGAGGCGGGCCGGGGACCTCCGGTGCTGTGCCTGCACTCGAACGCCAGCAATTCCGGCCAGTGGCGAGCCCTGATGGACCGCCTGTCGCCGACGCACCGGGTGCTCGCGGCCGATGCCTACGGCGCCGGCCGATCGCCGCAATGGCCGCACGACCGGGCCCTCACGCTGGCCGACGAGGCGGCGCTGCTCGGGCCGGTATTCGTTTCGGTCGGCGAACCGGTGGTTCTCGTCGGCCATTCCTATGGCGCTGCGGTCGCTCTGCTCGCGGCCATTGCGAACCCGGACGGCATCAAGGCGCTGGCGCTGTACGAGCCGCCGCTCGGCGCCTGGATCGATGCAGATTCGCCGCCGCCGAACCAGGCCGACGGGCTTCGCGCCGCCGCGGCCGACGCGGCGACGGCGGTCGATGCCGGCCACTGCGAGGCCGGTGCCGAGCGGTTCATCGACTACTGGATGGGCGACGGGAGCTGGGCCCGCATGCCGGCGTCGCGGCAGGCGCCGATCGCGGCCTCGGTCGTGCACGTCCGGCGCTGGGCGCATGCGCTTTTCAGCGAGCCGACGCCGATCTCGGCGCTGGCGGCGCTCGACCTGCCGGTGCTGCTGATGAGCGGTGGCCG
The DNA here is from genome assembly GCA_964236395.1 of uncultured Rhizobacter sp. Classification (GTDB taxonomy): domain Bacteria; phylum Pseudomonadota; class Gammaproteobacteria; order Burkholderiales; family Burkholderiaceae_C; genus Schlegelella_A. The sequence continues at coordinate 9,102 of CAXSEJ010000059.1, read as the reverse complement.
TTCGACGCCGGCCGCGCATGCGGTCACCCGGCTGCTCGCGGCGGCACTGCCGAAGGCGGAGCGGCTCGACTTCGCGACGCTCGGCCACATGGCGCCGGTGACCGATCCCGAGCCGGTCAACGATGCCCTCGTCGCCTGGCTGAAACGCGTGGGCTGACGACCGGCCCCAGGCGTGCACCCGGCGGCGAAAGCGCCGCTGCCGCGCCGAGCGCGCCGATCTCGGCCGCGGTGAAGCCGGCCGCCCGCCGCGCCTCGAGGTTGAAGGGGCCGCGCGGGCGTGGCGCGCCGTAGCGCTCGGCGAGCGCCGGATAGAGCCGCTCCGGGTCGTGGCCGTCGCGGGCGCACAGCCAGCGGTACCAGCGGTTGCCGATGGCGACGTGGCCGACCTCGTCGCGCAGGATGAGGCCGAGGATCTCGGCGGCCCGCACGTCGCCCGCCCGGACGAACTTCGCCTGCAGCGGCGGCGTGGCGTCGAGGCCTCGCGCTTCGAGCGTGCGCGGCACGAGGGCGATGCGGGCGAGCACGTCGGCGGCGGTGCGCTCGGCCATCGTCCAGAGGCCGTCGTGCGCGTCGAAGTCGCCGTAGTCGTGGCCGAGGCCGCGCAGGTGCGTGCGCAGCAGCTCGAAGTGCAGCGCTTCCTCGCCGGCGACGCGGATCCAGTCGCGGTAGAACGTCTCGGGCAGGCCGGCAAAGCGCCAGACGACGTCGAGCGCGAGGTTGATGGCGTTGAACTCGATGTGCGCGATCGCGTGCAGCAGTGCGGCCCGGCCGGTGCCCGTGAAGGCAGAGCGCGTCGGCACCTTGAGCGCCGACATCAGGCAGGGCCGCTCGGGGCGGCCCGGCAGCTTGGCAGCGGCGGCGATGGGCTCGTCGGCGTCGACGGTGTGGCCGGGCGCGGCCGCCGCGAGCAGGCGCGTCTGCGCGACCTTGAGCGACGGGTCGGGTTCGCCGAGAGCGAGAAGGGCGGCGCGGCGCAGGTTCATTCCTAGAATTGTCGTTTGCACCTCTGGAGACAGCATGGCGATCTACCGGCTCGACGAGCGCCTTCCCCGCATCGACCCGAGCGCCTGGGTCGCCGACAGCGCCCATGTCATCGGCGAGGTCGAGCTCGGCGCCGACTGCAGCGTGTGGTTCGGCGCCATCCTGCGCGGCGACACGGCCCTGCTGCGCGTCGGCCGCGGCTCGAACATCCAGGACGGCAGCGTGGTCCATGCCGACACGGGCCAGCCGACCGCCATCGGCGAGGACGTCACCGTCGGCCACCAGGCCATGCTGCACGGCTGCACGATCGGCGACGGCTCGCTGGTCGGCATCGGCGCGGTCGTCCTCAACGGCGCGGTCATCGGCCGCCACTGCCTCGTCGGCGCCCGCGCCCTGGTCACCGAGAACAAGCGCTTTGCCGACGGCTCACTGATCATCGGCTCGCCCGCGGTCGCGGTGCGCGTGCTCACCGAGGCGCAGATCGCCGGCCTCATGGCCAGCGCCCGCCACTACGTCGAGAACGCCAGGCGCTTTCGCGACGGGCTGGTGCGGACCGACTGAGCAGGTCAAGCCAGGAAGCGGATCTCGACGCTGCCGAGCCCGTCGAAGTCGCCCCGGTACAGGCCGGGGCCGGGCAACGGCGGCGCGCCGGTGCAGCTCCCGGTCGTGACCAGGTGGCCGGCACGCAGACCGGCGCCGCCCGGTGGCTGGTGGTTGGCCAGGAGGACGACGGTGGCGAAGGGATCGCCGTCGAGGATCGCCGCGCCGCTGCCGAGGGCGAGCTGGCTGGCGCCCTGGCCCGGGGTATCGCCGAGCGCGTGCAGCACGATGCGCGTCGTCGCGAAGTCGAGCGCTTTCCAGTCGTGCACGCGCCGGCCGCAGACGAGTGCGCCGTGGTTGAAGGCGTCGGCCAGCTCGGCGAGCGTGCCCGAGCCGCGCGGCAGGCGCGAGTCGACCACCTCGATGGCCAGTCGCATGGCGGTGACGGCCGCCGCGACCTCGGCACGCGTGTACGGCACGCCCGCTCGCGCCGGCAGGTCACGGCCGAGCTCGAACGCGAACTCGCATTCGAGCTTCGGCACGATGAAATCGGTGACGCGGAACTCGGCCGGCGCCCGGTCGGCGTCGCGCAGCCATGTGGTCATCACCGGCGCGGCGAGCGGCCGGTCCACGCCCAGGTCAGTGCGCTGTGCCTCGGTGACGGCCGCGATTTTCCAGCCGGCGACGGTGCCGAGGTCTTCGGCGACGCCCGCCTGCAGCCGATAGGCCGCCTCGATATCGTCCGGCCGCCACGCGTCGGGCCAGGCCGGGACGGCACGGGCGCTGCGACGGGCGGCAACGAGGGCGGAGCGCGCGGCGGCCAATGCGGTGGTGTCCATCGGCGGGCATTGTGGCGCCCGGCCAAGACCCGTCCGGCGCTTCGAAAGCGGCCAGACACCGATAATCGCCGCCCTGCCGCCAGCCTGTCGAACGACAACGTCTCTTGAGCGAACTGCACCGATTCATCTTCGACGGCCTGCCGTTGCGCGGCATCCTCGTGCGCCTCACCGACAGCTGGCAGGAGGTGCTTGCCCGCCGCGCCTGCGCCGGCGACACCTTGCCTGCGCCGGTGCAGCGGCTCATCGGCGAGATGGCCGCGGCCGGGGTGTTGATGCACGCCAACATCAAGTACAGCGGCGCCTTGATTTTGCAGATGCACGGCGACGGTCCGGTCAGGCTCGCAGTCGCCGAGGTCAACGCCGATCTGTCCTTCCGTGTCACCGCCAAGGTGCTCGGGACGGTCGACGACGGCGCCGGCCTGGAAGCGATGCTCGACGTGGCTGGCGGCGGCCGCTGCGCGATCACGCTTGCGCCGATGTCTGGCCAGCCCGGCCAGCAGCCATATCAGGGCATCGTGTCGCTGCACGGCGCCGCGGGCGAGCCCTTGCAGCGCATTGCGCCGGTGCTCGAACACTACATGCTGCAATCCGAGCAGCTCGACACCCGGCTGGTGCTCGCCGCCGACGACCGCGTCGCTGCCGGGTTGCTTCTGCAGCGCCTGCCGTCGGCGGACGGCAGCGCGAACGAGGAGCGGATCGGCCGCGACGACGGCTTCAATCGCGTCGCCCTGCTGGCCGGCACGCTGAGCGACGAGGAGCTTCTGAGCCTCGACCCCGACACCCTGCTGCGGCGCCTGTTCTGGGAAGAGAAGCTCACCCGTTTCGAGCCGCTCCTCGGCACCGCGGCGCCGCGCTTCGCCTGCACCTGCTCACGCCAGAAGGTCGGCGCGATGCTGCACGGGCTCGGCCGCGCCGAGATCGACGACATCGTCCGCGAACAGGGGCGGGTGGAGGTCGGCTGCGACTTCTGCACCGTCAAGTACCGCTTCGACCCGGTCGACGTGGGCGAGCTGTTCACGCCGCTGACGCAGCAGGCGCCCGGCTCGAGCACCATCAACTAGGGCCCGTTACTTGACCCGGTAGCCGCAAACGCCGCAGAAGGCGTCGCCGCGGGCGACCGGAGAGAGGCACTGAGGGCATGTGGTCGGCACCGGCGCCGCCGCCGGAGCGGGCGGCGGATGGAGTTGCGCCGGCGGTGGCGCCCAGGCCGGCGGCGCGGCAAGGCTCGGCGCCGGCCGCGGCGCCGTCGCTTCACCGAAAGGCAGCTCGATGTCGGGCGCGTCCGAGGCTGCCGGCGCTGCCGCCATGGGCGGCGCGAAATAGGCCGGCGGCGGCTTGTAGACCGGCGACGGGAACGACGCTGCGTAGGGCTCGGTGACGGGCTCGGCCGCCGCCGTGGCGGAGGCCGCGATGGCCGTACCCGCCGCGGCGCCTGCGCCAGCCCCGGACGCTGTCGCTGCACCCTGGCCGGCGGCTGCCCTGGCCTTGTCGCCGAGCTCGCTGGTGCGGCGCCGGGCTTCGTCGAGCGCCGCCAGCAGCACGGCTTCGGTCGCGCTGAGGTCGAGCCCTTCGGTGACGCGCAGATAGACCAGCGACAGGCCGCGCAGGTACACCTGGCCGACGAGGGAGCCGGCCACGGCCCAGAGCAGCGCACCGCCGACGGCACCGGCGAGCACGTGGCCGCTGCCGCCGAAGCCCTGCGTCGCGCCCATCAAAGCGCCCATGCCGTTGAATCCGCCGAAGCCGGTGAAACCGACGATCGATGCCGAAAGGCCGAGCGTCGGCACGAGTCCGGCAGCGAGCACGCCGAAGAGAACGAAGCCGACCAGGGCGCTCAGCAGGCCGACGAACACGAGCAGCAGCACCGCTTCGACGAGGCGGCTCTTCACGATGGTGAGCGTCTGGGCGAGCGCCCGCGTGATCGACGCGCCTTGCCAGATCGCCGGCAGCGACAGCACGACGCAGAGCGCCACGCCGACGATGGTGATGCCGACGGCCACCACCGAGAGCGGAAAAACGACGACGAACAGCAGTGGCCCGAGGAAGGGAATCTTGCAGATCAGCAGCAGCAGCGCGATGGCGATGAAGACGACGATCTCGACCGCGAAGAACGCGAGCCCGAGGACGAGCAACTTCGGGATGCACATCAGGCCGTGGACGAGCGCGTCGACGATGCTCCGCTGCGAGATGCCGCGGGCGCTGTCCATCTGCAGCAGGCCGGCGGCGTTCACGCCCGTGCCGATGGCCACGATCCAGACCAGCATCGCCAGCAGGCCGGCGAGCATGCCGAGCGCGCCGGACATCGTCAGGACCAGGGAAGCGACCAGCACGCCGGCCACCGTGCACACCAGCAAGGCGACGATCGCACGCCGGTTGCGCAGGCCGTTGACCGCCTGGAACAGGCTCGAGAACGCGTGCGGCGTCAGGGCTGCTGGTGGCGCATCGTGGGCCGGATCGGTCAGCATCGAGGGCGCCTCAGTTGTTGTAGTTGTGACGCCGCTCGTCGGCTTCGCGGATCTGCTTGCAGATGGCTTCGGCTCCGTGCTCCGGCGCACCGCACTGCCTCGACTGGCAGATCGCCTCGGCGATCGCGCCCCGGCCGGCGCAGATCTCGCGCACGCCGCGTGGCTGTGCCGCGGCAGGCGCCTGCAGTGCCGGCGCCGACTGGGCGCGCTGGCGCTGCGCTTCCTCGGCCCGCCTTCGCGCCTGCGCTTCCTGCTCGGTGCGTGCCGATGCAGCGGCCGCAGCCTGCTGCTCGTCGGCCACCGATTTGGCCTTCGCCTCTCGATCCGCCTTGTCCCTGGCCGCCTTCTCCCGCCGCTTTTCCGCGGCGACACGTTTCGCTTCGACCTCGGCCGCCGACGGCTCGACGACCGGCGGCGCGGCTGCCGCGTCGGTCGCGAACGGCGCGAACGGGCTCGACGCCGGCGCCGGCGCCGGCTCGACGGCCATGGCAGCGGTGGGCGCTGCTTCGATCGGAATCGGCGGCAGCGTCGCCGGCGGTGCAGCCACCGAGGCGGCGAAGGTCGGGGCCGAGGCGGCGGCGGCAGCGGCAGTGGCCGCGGGCCGAGCCGGGCCGGAGCCGTTCATGAACCACCACGCGCCGGCGCCCGCTGCAGCCAGGAGCAGCACGACGGCGCCGACGACGAGAGGTGCCCGGCCGGCCGGTCGGGCCACCGTCGACACGCCGGGCGCCGTCGCTGGCGCGTCGTAAGCCGCCGCTGCCCGCTCGGCGAGCGCGGCGTCGGCGTCGGGGATGTCGGGCGTCGCCGCCGCCGGATCGGCATACGCCGGCGGATGGCTGTGCGCAGACAGCGGTGCCTCGGCCGGAGCCGGCGGGTACGGCGCGACGGGTGCGAACGAGGGATAGGAGATCGGCGGCGGGCTGGTCCCCGCCCCGGGCTCCCCGGTGCCGAGCAGGCTCACGCCGCAGTTGGCGCAGTAGCGAACGCCCGGCTTGTTCTGGAAGGCGCATTCGAGGCAGGTGATGCCGGCCGCGAACCGGCCGTCATCGGTGGCCGCGGGCGTGCTGCCGGGCGGGGAGGTGAAGGCGGTACCGCAGGCTCGACAGAACTGGACCTCGTCCCTGTTTTCGGTACCGCAGACCGAGCACAGCTTGGTCATTCGATCGGCCTCCTGTGCCTCGCTCCCCGGATCGAACGACGATAACCCGGTTTTGATGGCGATCGCAATTTCGGCGCTCCGCCTCGACTCACAATGCGCTTACTCTGCCGCGCCGACTGGAGCTCCGTTTGCTGTATGCGTCACTGAAGGCCGTCCACCTCCTCTCGATCGTGATCTGGGTGGGCGGCATGTTCTTCGTGCTCGCGTGCCTGCGGCCGGCCGTCGCCGAGGTGCTCGAGCCGGCCGGCCGCGTGACGCTGATGCACGCGACGCTGCGCCGCTTCTTCGCCGTCGTCACGGCCGCGGCCGTGGTCGCTCTCGGCAGCGGCGCGGCGATGGTCTACATCGCCCGTGCGGCGGCGGTCCGGGCTGGTTTGCCGTTCAACATGCCGCTCGACTGGTACACGATGATCGTGCTGTTCGTCGTGATGGCGGCTGTCTTCGCTCACATTCGGTTCGCGCTGTTTCGCCGGCTCGAGCAGGCGGTCGCCGCACGGGCCTGGCCGGCCGGCGCCGCAGCGCTGGGCGCCATCCGCTGGGAAGTGACGATCAACCTCGTCATCGGCGTGTTCGTCGTCGTCGTCATGCGGCTCGGCGGCACCGCCTGATCGCGGCGAGCGCCGCTGCCAGCCGCGCCGGCCCGGTGCCCGCGACCACCACGGGGCGGACGCGTGCCCGGGCGAGCGCGGCGCGGACCTTCGCATCGACCGGGGCCCGCACGTGCGGGCCGTCGCGCTGCAGACCGTCGGCCTGCCACGGGATGTCGAGCGCGGTGAGCAGCGTCAGGTCGACGCGGCGCTGCGCCGACTCGGCCTCGTCGTACAGGCCGGTGTCGCCGAAGACGATGTCGCTGTAGACGGCGATCATCAGCGCGCTGGTGTCGGCGATCACGACGTCGACGAGCGCCGCCGCCGCGGCGTCGATGCGGCGCGTCTGCTCGTCGGCGATGGCCTGCTGCTCGTCGCGGCGCGGCGTGCGCCCATGGGTGGCGCAGAACTCGCGCAAGGCCTCGTCGACGACGAGCGCGGTGTCGCCCCCGGCGCGCAGGGAGGCGGCGATGCCGCCGGCCAGCGTCGTCTTGCCCGTGCTCTCGGCGCCCAGCAGCGCGACGACGAAGGCGCGCGAGCTCACGGCGAGGCGGGTGCGGCGAGACGCCGGCGCCAGGCGCGCCAGCCGACGAACGACATGGCGACGAACACGCCGTAGAGCAGCATCGTCAGCCACAGCGCCTTGTAGGCGAAGAGCGAGACGCTGACCACGTTGACGACGACCCACACCGGCCAGTTCTCGACGTACTTGCGGCCGAGCAACCACTGGCCGACGACGCTGGCCGCGGTCGGGAAGGCGTCCCACCAGGCGACGTCGGTGTCGGTGAAGCGGTCGAGGAAGATCGCCATGGCCGGCCAGGCAAGCGCGCAGGCGAGCAGCGCGACGAGGCGGCCGCGACGGCCCAGGCGCCGCACGTGCAGAGGCCGGCCGGCGGCGTCGGTGCCGCGCAGCCACTGCCACCAGCCCCATCCTGCGACGGCGACGAAGAAGACCTGCAGGCCGGCGTCGCCGTAGAGGCGGTTGGCCCAGAAGAGCAAGCCGTACAACAGCGAACTGGCGATCGCGAGCGGCCAGCCGAGCACCTTGACGCGGATGTTGCACACCACCATCCACACCGCGAGCACGAAGGCGGCAAGCTCGCACCAGGTGACGACGGAGCCGGCGACGAGGAACGCCGGCGACAACAGTGCGTCCTTGACCACCAGCAGGCGCCCGGCCAGGCCGAACGAAGCCGGGTCGTTCAATGCCTCGCCGGCGAGAGCTGCACGAAGATTTCGTCGGGCTTGATCATGCCCAGCTCGAAGCGCGCCTTTTCCTCGACCATCTCGAGGCCTTCCTTCAGGTCGTTGACCTCGGCCGCAAGCTGCTCGTTGCGCTGCCGCGCGGCGCCGTTGGCGGCTTGCTGGGCGCTCAACTTGCCGCCCAGCTCGAGCATGCGCGGCACGCCACCCTTGCCGAACCAGAGCTCGGCGTGCACCAGCGCGAGCAGCGCAGCGAGACCGAGGGTGATCCAGCGCATGTCAGCAGCGCCCGCCGGGCCGCCTCAAGGGCGTTGCGGCCCCCGCGCGGGGCAGTGAGCGCAGCGAGCGTGGGGCCACCACCGGTTCAGTCGAGTTGGCGGAACGCCGCCCGCCCCGGGTACGCGGCCACGTCGCCGAGGTCTTCCTCGATGCGCAGCAGCTGGTTGTACTTGGCGACCCGGTCGGAGCGGCTGAGCGAGCCGGTCTTGATCTGACCGGCGTTGGTGCCGACGGCGATGTCGGCGATGGTCGAGTCTTCGGTCTCGCCCGAGCGGTGGCTGATCACCGACGTCCAGCCGGCGCGCTTGGCCATCTCGATGGCGGCAAAGGTTTCGGTCAACGTGCCGATCTGGTTGATCTTGATCAGGATCGAGTTCGCGACCTTCCTGCGGATGCCGTCCTGCAGGATCTTGGTGTTGGTGACGAACAGGTCGTCGCCGACCAGCTGCACCTTCGCGCCGAGGCGGTCGTTGAGCAGCTTCCAGCCGTCCCAGTCGGACTCGCTCATGCCGTCTTCGATGGAGATGATCGGGTACTTCTCGCACCAGCCGGCGAGGGTGTCGATCCACTCCGGCGCGCTCAGCGTGAGGCCTTCGCCTTCGAGGCGGTACTGGCCGTCCTTGTAGAACTCGCTCGCCGCGCAGTCGAGGCCGATGGCGATTTGCGCGCCGGCCACGTAGCCGGCCTTGTCGATTGCCTCCAGGATCATCTGGATCGCCGCCTCGTGGCTCGCGACGCTCGGCGCGAAGCCGCCTTCGTCGCCCACCGCCGTGCTCATGCCGCGCAGGTCGATGATCTTCTTGAGCGCGTGGAACACCTCGGCGCCGTAGCGCACCGCTTCGCGGAAGGTCGGCGCGCCGACCGGGATGATCATGAACTCCTGCAGGTCGAGGTTGTTGTTGGCGTGGGCGCCGCCGTTGACGACGTTCATCATCGGCACCGGCAGCTGCATCGCGCCCGAGCCGCCGAAGTAGCGGTAGAGCGGCAGGCCGCTTTCCTCGGCCGCGGCGCGCGCCACCGCCATGCTGACGGCGAGCGTCGCGTTGGCG
>CAXSEJ010000058.1:0-11816 GCA_964236395.1 uncultured Rhizobacter sp. | reverse complement strand
ATCACCGCGCCAGCGATGGCCGTAGTCCCCGTCGCCGGCAGCGCCGGCGAGACCTTTCCCGTGCACCGCATCTACTGCGTCGGCCGCAACTACGTCGAGCACGCCATCGAGATGGGGTTCACGGGCCGCGAGCCGCCGTTCTTCTTCATGAAACCGGCCGACGCGGTGCTCGTGGTCCCCGAAGGCGAGACCGGCCGCATGCCGTACCCGAGCCTCACCAGGAGCCTGCATCACGAGGTCGAGCTGGTGCTGGCCATCGGCACCGGCGGCAAAGGGATCGCCGCCGCCGACGCGATGAAGCACGTCTGGGGCTACGCCGTCGGTCTCGACATGACCCGGCGCGACCTGCAGGGCGAGGCGAAGAAGCAGGGCCGTCCGTGGGACATCGGCAAGAGCTTCGACCTTTCGGCGCCGATCGGCCCGATCCGTCGCGCCGCGGAGTGCCGCGTCGACGAAAGCACGACCATCACGCTCGACGTGAACGGCACGGCACGGCAGCACAGCACCATCGGCAAGCTGATCTGGAACATCGCCGAGATCATCGAGCACCTGTCGGCGGCCTGGGAACTGCAGCCGGGCGACCTCATCTTCACCGGCACGCCCGAAGGCGTGGCGGCGGTCGAGCGTGGCGACGTGCTGAAAGCGAACATCGCCGGCGTCGGTACGCTGCAGGTGGCGATCGCCTGAGCGGCGATGAAGCTCTACAGCTACTTCCGCTCGTCGGCCTCGTTCCGCGTCCGCATCGCGCTGGCGCTGAAGGGCCTGAGCTACGAGTACGCGGCCATCCACCTCGTCAAGAACGAGCAGCTGGAAGGCGCCTTTCGCGCCGTCGCGCCCAGCCGCCTCGTGCCGGCGCTGGTGCTCGACGCCGACGCCGACGGCGGCGAGGCGACGCTGACGCAGTCGCTCGCGATCATCGAGTACCTCGACGAGGTGCATCCGCAGCCGCCGCTCCTGCCTGCCGATGCGCTCGGCCGTGCCCGCGTCCGCGCCCTGGCACTCGACATCGCCTGCGAGATCCATCCGCTCGACAACCTGCGCGTGCTGCGCTACCTGACGCACGAGCTGAAGGTCTCGGAGGACGACAAGGACCGCTGGTACCGGCACTGGGTCGAGACCGGCCTCGAGGTCGTCGAGCAGCAGCTCGCCGTCCACCCGCAGGCCGGGCGTTTCTGCCATGGCGACACGCCGGGCCTTGCCGACTGCGTGCTCGTGCCGCAGATCTTCAACGCCCAGCGCATGAACTGTCGCCTCGAGCAGGTGCCGACCGTGATGCGCGTGTTCGACGCCTGCATGGCCGAAGCGGCGTTCCAGACCACCCAGCCCTCGGCCTGCCCCGACGCGACGTGAGCGTTCCGCCCGACTGGCTGCGCCCCGACTGGCGCGTCGCCGGCATCGAGGCCTTCATGACCACGCGCGACGGCGACACGGGCGACGCCCGCATCGCCGAAGCAAGCGGCGTGCGGCCCGTGTTCCTGCGCCAGGTGCACGGCGCCCGTGTCGTGCGACTCGGGGTCGACGACACCGCCATCGGCGCGGCGGTGCACGACGCCGATGCCAGCGTGACTTCGGAGGTCGGCATCGCCTGCGTCGTGAAGGTCGCCGACTGCCTGCCGGTGCTGTTCGCGGCACCGGGCGGCGCTGCGGTCGGCGCGGCGCACGCCGGCTGGCGCGGCCTGGCCGGCGGCGTGCTGGAGGCGACGGTGGCCGAGGTCTGCCGCGCGGCGGGGTGCCGTCCGGCCGATCTGGTCGCCTGGCTCGGCGCCTGCATCGGCCCGGCGGTGTTCGAGGTCGGTGCCGACGTGCTCCAGGCCTTCGGCGTCGACCCCGACGGCGATCCTGCGTCGGCGCCGATGCAGCGGTTTCGCCCTGACGGGTCGGATCGCCCCGGCAAGTGGTTCGCCGACCTCCCCGGGCTGGGCCGCGACCGTCTGGGCGCCGCCGGCGTGGCCCGGTCGAGCGGCGGCAGCTGGTGCACGGTCACCGAGGCGTCACGGTTTTTCTCGTTCCGGCGCGAGCGCGTCTGCGGGCGCATGGTCGCTGCCGTCTGGCGCAGCGAGGCCGGCAGTCGCTGACTCGCGCCGCCGGGCGGCGCGACGCGACGGCGTGCCGATGAGGTAGAGCGCCACCGCCAGCGGCAGGGCGCCGTAGAGCAGCAACGTCACCGCCGCGCCAAGCCACGACCCGCGCTCCGACAGGCCCTCGGCCAGGCTCATCAGCACCACGACGTAGAGCCAGGCGATCGCGACCAGGTACATGCTTTTACCGACAAGGCTTTGTGGACTGCGCCACGATAATGGGTCCATGACGCAATCGACGATCGCAGCGGCGCCGGCACTGCCGCAGTCCCTGCCTTTCGCCGGCCTGTCGGTGCCGGCCGACGCGCTGGCCGAAATCCAGACGAGCTACGTCCGCGACGCCAAGGACGTGTGGAACCGCATGCTGGCGCCGGCGGCCGAAGGCGCCACGCCGCCGCTCGCCGACCGGCGCTTCGCCTCGGCCGAGTGGGGGTCGAATCCGGCCAGCCGGCTGGCGGCCGAGATGTACCTGCTCAACGCCCGCACGCTGCTGCACCTGGCCAAGAGCGTGCAGGCCGACGAGAAGACGAAGGCGCGCATTCGCTTCGCCGTGCTGCAGTGGGTCGACGCGGCGTCGCCGGCCAACTACCTTGCCCTCAACCCGGAGGCGCTGAACAAGGCCGTCGCCAGCGGCGGCGAGAGCCTGATGCACGGCCTGTCGCAGCTCTGGAACGACGTGCAGCGCGGCCACCTCTCGCAGACGGACGAGGGCGCGTTCGAGGTCGGCCGCAACGTCGCCACCACGGAGGGCTGGGTGGTCTTCGAGAACGAGCTGTTCCAGCTCCTCGAGTACAAGCCGCTCACCGCCAGGGTGTACGAGCGGCCGCTGCTGTTCGTGCCGCCGTGCATCAACAAGTACTACATCCTCGACCTGCAGCCGGAGAACTCGCTGATTCGCCACGCCGTGGCCGAAGGCCACCGCGTCTTCGTCATCAGCTGGAAGAACGCCGGCGACGAAATCGCCAGGTGCACCTGGGACGATTACATCGAGGCCGGCGCCATCAAGGCGATCTCGCTGACCGCCGAAATCAGCGGCGCCAGGCAGATCAACGCGCTCGGCTTTTGCATCGGCGGCACCATCCTCTCGTGCGCGCTCTCGGTGCTGGCGGCGCGGGGCGAGCGGCCGGCGGCAAGCATGACGCTGCTGACCACGTTCCTCGACTTCGCCGACACCGGCATTCTCGACATCTTCATCGACGAGAACGGCGTCAAGCTGCGCGAGATGACGATCGGTGCGCAGAGCCCGAGTGGCGGCAGCCTGCTGAAAGGCCAGGAGCTGGCGACGACCTTCAGCCTGCTGCGGCCGAACGACCTGGTCTGGAACTACGTCGTCGGCAACTACCTGAAGGGCGAGACGCCGCCGGCCTTCGACCTGCTGTACTGGAACAGCGACGGCACCAACCTGCCCGGACCGATGTACTGCTGGTATCTCCGCAACACTTACCTCGAAAACAACCTGGTGGCGCCGGGCAAGGTGACGGTGTGCGGCGAGAAGCTCGACTTCGGCGGCATCGGCATCCCGACCTACGTGTACGGCTCGCGCGAAGACCACATCGTGCCGTGGCAGGGCGCCTACCGCAGCCTGCCGCTGCTGAAGGGCAAGCGCCGGTTCGTGCTCGGCGCGTCGGGTCACATTGCCGGCGTCATCAACCCGCCGGCGAAGAAGAAGCGCAGTCACTGGATCGGCCAGGGCAGCCCCTTGCCCGACAGCGCCGAAGACTGGCTGGAGAGCGCCACCGAGCACCCGGGCAGCTGGTGGACCGACTGGTCCGCCTGGCTCGCCCCGTTCGGTGGCAAGCAGGTCGCCGCGCCCGGGGCGCCGGGCAGGGGTCGCCACAAGGCGATCGAGCCGGCGCCCGGACGCTATGTCAAAGAGAAGGCTTGAAGCCTCTCGTCTCGTAAGGAAGCACCATGAACGACATCGTCATCGTCGCCGCCGCCCGCACGGCAGTCGGCAAGTTCGGCGGGTCGCTCGCCAAGACGCCCGCGCCGGAGCTCGGCGCCGCGGTCATCAAGGCGCTGCTCGAGCGAGCCCGCCTGTCGGGCGAGCAGATCGGCGAGGTCATCCTCGGCCAGGTGCTCACCGGCGGCTCCGGCCAGAACCCGGCGCGCCAGGCGGTGGTGATGAGCGGGCTGCCGCAGAGCGTGCCGGGCTTGACCATCAACGCCGTCTGCGGCTCCGGCCTGAAGGCGGTGATGCTCGCGGCGCAGGCCATTCGCGACGGCGACTACGACATCGGCATCGCCGGCGGCCAGGAGACGATGAGCCTCGCGCCGCACGTGCTGCCCGGCTCCCGCGACGGCCAGCGCATGGGCGACTGGAAACTGGTCGATTCGATGATCACCGACGGCCTGTTCGACGTGTACAACAAGGTCCACATGGGCATCACGGCCGAGAACGTGGCCAGGAAGTACGAGATCAGCCGCGACAAGCAGGACGCGCTCGCGCTCGCCTCGCAGCAGAAGGCCGCGGCGGCACAGGAAGGTGGCCGCTTCAAGGACGAGATCGTGCCGTTCTCCATCGCCCAGAAGAAGGGCGACCCCATCGTCTTCGCGGCCGACGAGTTCATCAACAAGAAGACCAGTGCCGAGGCCTTGGCCGGGTTGCGGCCCGCCTTCGACAAGGCCGGCTCGGTGACGGCCGGCAATGCCTCGGGCATCAACGACGGCGCCGCCGGCGTGGTCGTGATGAGCGCGAAGCAGGCCGAAAAGCTCGGCCTCACGCCGCTCGCCCGCATCGCCAGCTACGCGACCGTGGCGCTCGATCCGGCGTTCATGGGCATGGGCCCCGTGCCCGCGTCGCAGAAGGCGCTGCAGCGCGCCGGCTGGAAGGCGGCCGACCTCGACCTGCTCGAGATCAACGAAGCGTTCGCCGCACAGGCCTGCGCCGTGAACAACGAAATGGGCTGGGACACGAGCAAGGTCAACGTCAACGGCGGCGCCATCGCCATCGGCCACCCGATCGGCGCGTCGGGCTGCCGCATCCTGGTGACGCTGCTGCACGAGATGGCCAGGCGAGACGCGAAGAAGGGCATCGCCAGCCTGTGCATCGGCGGCGGCATGGGCGTCGCCCTTTGCGTGGAGCGCTGAGACCGCCGCGATCGTGACCGAACGAAAGAAGATCGCCTATGTGACGGGCGGAATGGGCGGCATCGGCACGTCGCTGTGCCAGCGGCTGCAGCGTGACGGCTTCACCGTGATCGCCGGCTGCGGGCCGAGCCGCGATCACGCCAGGTGGATCGCCGATCAGCAGGCGCTCGGCTTCACATGCCACGCGTCGGTGGGCAACGTCGGCGACTGGGATTCCACCGTCGAGGCGTTCCGCAAGGTGAAGGCCGAGCACGGTCCGGTCGACGTGCTCGTCAACAACGCCGGCATCACCCGCGACGGCATGTTCCGCAAGATGACGCGCGCCGACTGGGACGAGGTCATCGAGACCAACCTGACGAGCCTGTTCAACGTCACCAAGCAGGTCATCGACGACATGCTCGAGCGCGGCTGGGGCCGGGTCATCAACATCTCGTCGGTGAACGGCGAGAAGGGTCAGTTCGGGCAGACCAACTACTCGGCCGCGAAGGCGGGCATGCACGGCTTCACCATGGCGCTGGCCCAGGAAGTGGCGAGCCGCGGCGTGACGGTCAACACCGTCAGCCCCGGCTACATCGCGACCGACATGGTCAAGGCCATCCGCCGCGAGGTGCTCGAAAAGATCGTCGCCGGCATTCCGGTCAAGCGCCTCGGCACGCCGCAGGACATCGCTTCGATGGTGTCGTGGGTGGCTTCGGAGGAATCGGGCTTCGCGACGGGGGCCGATTTCTCGGTCAACGGCGGCCTGCACATGGGCTGAAACGGGCTCGCCGTTTGCTCGCTGCATCGGCCACCATTCAGGAATTGCCATGAACGAGATGCCGCTGCCGAACCGCGAAGGGCAGATGATTCCCGAGGTGAGCTTTCGCATCCGCCGAGACGGTGACTGGGCCACGCTAACGTCCAGGGAGCTGTTCGGCGGCAAGAACGTCGTGGTCTTCTCCCTGCCCGGCGCTTTCACGCCGACGTGTTCGTCGACGCACTTGCCGCGTTACAACGAGCTCGCTCCCGTGCTGCGCGCCAAGGGCATCGACACCATCGTCTGCGTGTCGGTCAACGACCCGTTCGTGATGGAAGAGTGGGCCAAGGACCAGGAGGCCGAGAACGTGCTGCTCCTGCCCGACGGCAACGGCGCCTTCACCGAGGCGATGGGCCTGCTCGTCGACAAGAGCGACCTCAATTTCGGCAAGCGGTCGTGGCGCTACTCGATGCTCGTGCGCGACGGCAGGATCGAGAAGATGTTTCTCGAACCGCAGAAGCCCGGAGACCCGTTCGAGGTCTCCGACGCCGACACCATGCTGCGATACCTCGACCCCGACGCCAAGGCACCGGAGCCGATCGCCGTGCTCACGCGCGAAGGTTGCCCGTTCTGCATCAAGGCCAAGCAGATGCTGAAGGAGGCCGGCCTCGACTTCGTCGAGGTGCCCTTGCCGCACACCATCCGCAGCAAGGCCCTCGGTGCCATCGCCCAGGCCCAGACCGTGCCGCAGGTGTTCGCCGGTGGCCGCCTGATCGGCGGATCGGAGGCGCTGGCGTCCTGGCTGAAGGAACCCCGCTGAAGGTCGACCGCGCTGGCGGGCCTGCCTTGCAAGCCGCTCCAGTCAGGGCTTGACGGAGTCGCCCAGCACCACACCTTCGCGGCGGGGATCGGCGCCGCCGGTCAGCACCGGCCCGCTGGCGGCTGTGCTGCGAATGATGGTCGAGATGCCGCTCGACTGACCGGCAACCGACACCGTGTGCCCCATGGCGCGCAGCTCGACGGCCAGCGGGTCGGCAGACGCCGCGCCGCCGGCCTCGTCGATGTTCGGGTGCTCGCCGCCGAGGTTGGTGATCGGGCTGTTGGCGGCACCGAAATCGGCCATCGACGTCGCCTGCTGTGCATCGAGATGCCAGTCGAGCGCGGCGACCAGCGTCTTGACGACGTACTGAATGATGGTGCTGCCACCGGGCGAGCCGGTGCCCATGTGGAAGCCGCCCATCGTGCCGTCGGCGGCGGCCTTGAAGACCAGCGTCGGCGCCATCGAACTGCGCGGCCGCTTGCCGGCGGCCACCCGGTTGGCGATCGGAACGCCCAGCGCATCGGCCGGTGTGGCGGAGAAGTCGGTGAGCTGGTTGTTAAGGATGAAACCCTGAGTCATGTGGAACGAGCCGAAGCCGCTCTCCACGGTGCTCGTCATGACGACGGCGTTGCCTTCCCTGTCGACGATCGTCATGTGCGTCGTGCCGTTCTCGTTGCTGGCCGACAGCCCGAGCGGCACCGGCCCGAGGCTGCCCGCCCGCGCCGTGCCCATGCTCGTCGTGAAGCTGATCATCCCGGCCCTGCTGCGAAGGTAGGGCTTGTTCAGCATCGTGTCCCACGTGCCGCCGGGCAGCGGCACGAAGTCGGTGTCGGCGATGTACTTGTCGCGGTCGGCATAGGCAAGTCGCTCGGCTTCGCTCACCAGGTGCACGGCGAAGACCGACGGCTTGCCGCCCTCCAGATCGAACGCGGTCGGCGCATGAAGGCCGAGGTCGAAGTTCTCGAGCACGCCGAGCGCCGAAGCGACGGTGATGCCACCGGACGACGGCGGCCCCATGCCGCAGACCCAGTAGGCGCGGTACGTGGTGCAGACCGCCGGCCGGCGCTTGGCCCGGTAGGCAGCGAGGTCGGCGAGCGTCGTCTTGCCCGGCGTGATGACGGCGCCGGTGGCGGCGTTCGCGGTGGCGTTGATCTTGGCGACGATGCCCTGGGCGATGGGGCCGGCGTAGAAGGTGTCGACACCGCCGTTGGCGATGGTGGCCAGCGTGGTGGCGTAGGCCGGGACCTTCAGCGTCGTGCCGAGGGCCTTTGCCGTGCCGTCGGCATTGAAGTACGTCGCGGCGGCTTCGGCGTCGGCCTTCAGCGACTCACCCGGCGCACCGCCCGCAGCAGTCGCGCCGGCGATTGCGGCGGCGAGTCGGCCACCGATCGGAAAGCCGTCGGTCGCGAGCCGGATGCCGTCCCGGAAGAGGTCTTTCCACGGCGTGCGGCCATAATCCTTGTAGGCCAGGTCGAGCATGCGCAGGGCGCCCGGCGTGCCGATCGATCGACCGCTGGCCCGTGCAGTCGGTCTGGGCCCGGTCCGGTCGGCGACGTCGTCGACATAGCGGAGGTAGTTTTCCGTAGCGGCCGCGGGCGCCGTCTCGCGGCCGTCGTAGCTCTGCACGATCCTGGTCCTGGCGTCGTAGTGGAGCATGAAGGCACCGCCGCCCAGACCGCTCGACTGCGGCTCGACAAGGCCGAGCACGGCCTGCACGGCCACCGCTGCATCGACGGCCGTGCCGCCCGCCCTCAGCACCTCGCAGCCGGCGCGGCTGGCCAGCGGGTTGGCCGTCACGACCATGTAGGTCTTCGACGTGACCACCTTCCTGCCCGTCTTGTAGCCCGACGCGAGCTCGGGCGCGGCCGGGTCGCCCGGCAGGCCCGAGCCGACCAGCACCGAGCCCGTGTCGGTGCTGGCCTGGCACTCGAGCGCCGTGGCGGCGTCGGCGTCGGCGTCGGCCGTGTCGTCGTTGCTGTTGCCGCCGCAGCCGGCGAGCAGGGCCAGCGCAAGGAGGTTGAGGGGACCGGTCATGGGCGCCGCAATGCCCGGACTCCTAGGGAGACGCCCGAGTGGCGGCGTCGATCGCGTGCCGCGCTGCGCTTGCCAGTCCTTCGACGCTGCCGTCCCACGCGAGCTCCAGCCAGGGCGCCGCGACACCGGGAAAGTTGCGGCGCATCGACTGCAGGTAGACCGGGTCGTAGTGCGTCGTCAGCAGTTCACGCACGACCTCCGCCGTGCGTCCGGCCCCGGCCGCGATCTGCCAGCCGTTGATCGTCTCGTTGCCGCGCAGCGTGCGCAGTGCATCGAGCCGTTCGGCGAAGGCCGCGGTGTCGTCGACGAAGAACGCGTAGTCGTCGATCAGCAGGTCGACGCGCTGGCCGAGGCCGAGCTCGAGCCAGAGGCAGGGTGACGCGCGCATGCGGACGATGAGCGCTTCCGGCACGCGCAGGTCGCCGATCTTCTTGCTCTCGCTCTCCACGAACACCGGCCGGCCCGCGTCGAGTCGGCGCAGCGCGTCCCACAGCAGCGAGTCGAATCGCTTCTGGCTCGGCTGCGTCTCGCCGGGCACGAGTCCGAGCACCGAACCGCGGTGGTTGGCGAGCTGCTCGAGGTCGAGCACCTGCGCGCCTTCGGCGGCGAGCGCGCCGAGCAGGCGGCTCTTGCCCGAGCCGGTCGGGCCGCAGACGACGCGGAAGTCGAAGCGGGCCGGCTCGCTCGCCAGCGCCTCGACGACGGCCGTGCGGTACGCGCGGTAGCCGCCCTCGAGAATGCGAACGCGAAAGCCGATCTGCCCGAGCACCGTCGCCAGCGCGCCGCTGCGCTGGCCGCCGCGCCAGCAGTAGACGAGCGGCGACCACTCGCGCGGCACGTCGACGAGGTGCTGCTCGACGTGCGCCGCGATGTTGCGGGCGACGAGCGCGGCGCCGCGCTTCCTCGCCGCGAACGGCGACACCTGCTTGTACTCGGTGCCGACGAGCACCCGCTCGGCGTCGTTGAGCGACGGCCAGTTCACGGCGCCCGGCAGTCGGTCGAGGCCGAACTCGCTCTCCGAGCGGGCGTCGATGACGGCGGAGAACTCGTCGAGGCGCTGCAGCGCCTCGGTGGCGGCGATGGTCGCGAGCATCTGCCGGCCGGCGTCAGTCGCCGGTGATCTTGCGCTCGACGACGATCCGCTTCCACTTCGCCGCGTCGGCCGCGACCATGGCGCTGAACTGCTCGGCGCTGCCGCCCGCCGGCTCGATGCCGAGCCGCGCCAGATTGGCCCGCACCTCCGGATCGGCGAGCACCTGGTTCACCGCGGTGTTGACGCGGCCGACGATGTCGGGTGGCAGGCCCTTCGGCCCGTAGAGGCCGAACCAGGTGTTCGACTCGAAGCCCGGCAGCACCTC
This sequence comes from uncultured Rhizobacter sp., assembly GCA_964236395.1. GTDB lineage: Bacteria > Pseudomonadota > Gammaproteobacteria > Burkholderiales > Burkholderiaceae_C > Schlegelella_A. The sequence goes on along the minus strand of CAXSEJ010000058.1, from coordinate 1,700 downwards.
GGCGATGGGCGGCACGTCGGGCGCGAGCGGGCTGCGCTTCAGCGAGGTGATGCCGAGCGCGCGCAGACGACCGTCGCGCACGTGCGGCATGCCGGTGGGCAGCGAGTCGAACAGCACGTCGACCTTGCCGGAGGCGAGGTCGGGCATCGCCAGCGCCGTGCCCTTGTACGGGATGTGGGTCACGAAGATGCCGGCCTGCGACTTGAACAGCTCGGCGGTCAGCTGCACGATGGTGCCGTTGCCGCTCGACGCGTAGTTGAGCTTGCCCGGGTTCCTGCGCGCGTGCTCGATCCACTCGCGCACGGTCTTCGCCGGCGAGGAGTTCGGCACCAGCATGATGGCCGGCGCGTCGCCGACGTGGACGATGGGCGCGAAGTCGCGCACCGTGTCGTACGGCAGCCGGGCGGCGAGCGCCGGCCCGACGGCGTGCGTGCTCGTCGTCGCCAGCAGCAATGTGTAGCCGTCGGCCGACGCGCGCGCGACGATGTCGGAGCCGATCGTGCCGCCGGCGCCCGGCTTGTTGTCGACCAGCACGGTGGTGCCGAGCCGCTCGCCGAGCTTGTTCGACAGGGCGCGGGCGAACAGGTCGGTCGCGCCGCCGGCAGGGAAGGGGACCACGAGGCGCACCGGTCGCGCCGGCCAGGCCTGGGCGAAGGCGAGTGGCGCCATCAGCACGCCGACGCAGATCGCGGCCAGGCCGCGCAGCAGGAAGGTTCGTCTCATGCGCCGATTCTGCCGGTCGACGGAGTGAACGGCCGGACGCCGGGCCGCCCCAAGGCCGGCCGCGCCCCCGCGGGGGGCAGCGACCGCAGGGAGGCGCCATCGGGCCTCATCACCCGATCGCGTCGAGCATCTCGGTCTCGATCTGCAGCTGCAGCTTGTTCTGCTGCAGCGCCGGCCCGTCGATGAGGAAGGTGTCTTCGACGCGCTCGCCGAGGGTCGTGATCTTGGCCAGCTGCAGGTTGATGTCGTGCCGAGCCAGCACGCGCGAGATGGCGTACAGCAGGCCCGAGCGGTCGCTCGCCGAGACGCCGAGCAGCCAGCGCTGCGCCCGGTCGTCGGGGCGCAGCGTCACCCGCGGCGTGACCGGGAACGAGCGCACCCGGCGCGAGATGCGGCCGCGGCTGGGCTCGGGCAGCGGGCCGGTCGCGGCCAGCGCCAGCGCGAGCTGCGTCTCGACGTAGGCGATCAGGTCGCGGTAGTGGGTCTGGTGCCCGGCGTGGTGCTGCGGCTCGAGATCGGGGCTGATGACGAGGAAGGTGTCGAGCGCGAAGCCGAGCGTGGTGGTGTGCACCTTGGCATCGAGGATGTTGAAGTGGGCGCTGTCGAAGTAGCCGCAGGTGCGCGCGAACAGGTCGTGCCGGTCGGGCGAGTAGACGAGGACCTGCAGGCCTTCGCCGAGCGGGCTGAGCCGGGCCCGCACGACCGGCTTCGGCGTGTCGACGCGGTCGATCAGCGAGCGCGTGTGCCAGGCGATCTCGTTGGCGTCGTGGCGGGTGAAGTAGCTCAGCTCGAGCGTGCGCCAGAGCGGTACCTCGACGGTGCCGGGCAGGGCGGCGAGGTTGAGGAGCAGGCGCGCCTCGAGCTTGGTCGCCTCGATCTCGGCGTCGAGGTTGAGGCGCGAGCCGCCCAGCGCGCGCAGGGCAACGCGGTACAGGTCTTCGAGCAGCTTGCCCTTCCAGGCGTTCCAGACCTTCGGG